>DASPJG010000748.1:0-6992 GCA_035628755.1 Pyrinomonadaceae bacterium | reverse complement strand
TCGGTCGTAGTCCGAAGTGGTGTCCTCGATCTGCGCCTTGAGCGTCTTGACGCGACCCGCGATGTCCGAGTCTTTGCCCGCGCCTTCGACAACCGTGGTGTTGTCCTTGTCAATCGTCACCTTCTTGGCGCGACCGAGATCGGACACCTGCACGTTCTCCAACTTGATGCCGAGGTCTTCCGAGTTCACCTTGCCGCCCGTCAGGATCGCGATGTCTTCGAGCATCGCCTTGCGACGATCACCGAAGCCCGGAGCTTTGACCGCCGCGACGTTGAGCGTGCCGCGCAGTTTGTTGACGACGAGCGTGGCGAGAGCTTCGCCTTCCACGTCTTCAGCGATGATCAAGAGCGGCTTGCCCATCTTCGCCACCTGTTCGAGCAGGGGCAGCAAATCTTTCATCGAACTGATCTTCTTCTCATTGATCAGGATGAACGGGTTGTCGAGCACCGCTTCCATGCGTTCGGGGTCGGTCACGAAGTAGGGCGAGAGGTAACCGCGGTCGAACTGCATGCCCTCGACAACTTCCAAAGCCGTCTCCATCGTGCGCGACTCTTCGACCGTGATCACGCCGTCTTTGCCGACCTGCGACATCGCTTCCGCGATCAACTCGCCGATGGTGCGGTCGCCGTTGGCCGAGATCGTTCCGACCTGCGCGATCATGTCGCCCTTAACCGGCTTCGCCAGCCGCTCGATCTCTTCCGACGCGCGCTTGACCGCTTTGTCGATGCCGCGCTTCAACGCCATCGGGTTCGCGCCCGCCGCCACCGTCTTCACGCCCTCGCGGAAAATGGCCTGCGCCAGCACGGTCGCCGTCGTCGTGCCGTCGCCCGCGATGTCCGAGGTCTTCGACGCCACTTCGCGCACCATCTGCGCGCCCATGTTTTCCAGCGAGTCTTTCAACTCGATCTCTTTCGCCACCGTCACGCCGTCTTTGGTGATCGTGGGCGAGCCGAATTTCTTATCGAGAACAACGTTGCGCCCCTTCGGGCCGAGTGTGATCTTCACCGCGTCGGCAAGCTGGTTGACGCCGCGCAGAATGGCCGCGCGCGACTCCTCGCCGTGAATTACTTGTTTCGCCATAAATCTTTATCTCCTCAAATTTATTCTTAATCTTCAAATAACAAAAAGAGCGGCTGAGTTCTCACGAACTACTTGCCGCTTTTCTTGCCGCCGCCGGCCTGTGCGCCCGCGCGGGCGATGATGCCGAGAATGTCATCCTCGCGCATGATCAAGAACTCTTCGCCGTCGAGCTTGATCTCCGAGCCGCTGTACTTGCCGAACAGCACCCGGTCGCCGACCTGCACGTCCAAAGTCTGGCGCGTGCCGTCGTCCTTGTACTTGCCTTCGCCGACGGCGATCACTTCGCCTTCCTGCGGTTTCTCTTTCGCGCTGTCCGGGATGATGATCCCGCCACGCACCTGCTCGCCTTCTTCAATCCGCTTCACGATCACGCGGTCTTGGAGGGGTCTGATGTTTATCGCCATAGAAAACTGCTCCTTTCAGATTTCACCGAAAATTTCAGGGTGTTTTGATTGCAAAATCAATTTGGTAGAACTTCGTTCTCGCCTTCGGGAGAAGCGTGCCTCAAAGGTTGCCCGACGACCTCTCCCGAAACAACTCGAAAGGCCATTTTCTGGCACTCTCCGCAAGCGAGTGCTAAGAATATGGCAAGTCGGATGCGGTTGTCAACATGCAGGGTAAAAATCTGAGTGTGACGCACTCAGATTTGCGCGAAATTCAGGGTGGTTCAGGCTTTCCCGGGCGGTTTTAAGAGGTTTTGGCTAGCGCGAGCGGCGCGTGGCGGGCGTGCCGGAACCCGCACGGGCTTTGGTGCGTGCGGCGGAGAGAGCGCGTTCCTGCCTGCGATAGTTGGCGACGCGCTTGGAAAGGGTATTGCGGTGGATGCCGAGCGTGGCGGCGGTGCGCGAGAGGTGTTCTTTGTGCCGTGCGAGGGCTTTCTGGATGTAGAGTTTTTCGAATTCGGCGACGGCCTCGTCGAGCATGATCTGGCCATCCAGCATTTCATCTATCAGTGCCTCTAGGCGGGTACGCATCTGCATGTCTTCTCCAAGAATAGTCTCTTAACTTAAAGTGCCAATCTCACGCTGATTTCGGCAGACGATAAAACATTCAAGATGTCAGACGCCTGTACTCGACCTCGAAGCGCGCGCGCAGATCGGCGGAAGTCAGCCACGAAATCAACTTCGCTCCCTCGGCCAGCGCGGGCGCGGTACGCGCCTCCGCGACCGTCTCCAGACGCACGGGAAACGCCGTCAACGCCAGATAGACCACACAACACACCGCCATCCCGCGCGCGAAGCCGAACACAGCCCCGAGCGCGCGATCCATCCATTCGAGCCGCGCGCGCTTGAGACTCCCTTTCAACAACTGACCGGCGGCGAAGCCGAGCGCGAGCGCGAAGCCTACGATCAAAAGAAACCCCCACGCGTTCGCCGCCGCGTTCGACTCGACCACGTTCAAACCGCGCAGGAACGATCCCGCCGTCTCATAAATGCGCGCGGCGACGACGATCCCGACGAACATGGCGAGCGTCGCGATCAGCGCGCGGACGAACCCGCGCAACACGCCCGCGATCAACGAAGCCCCCACCAACGCGAGCACGATCAGGTCGAAGAAAGTCATGCAACGTTCGAGAGCAAAAGTTGGAGGCCGGAGGCCGGTAAAAGCTGCAAGCGTTTTATAACTGACCTCTAACCCCTGACCTTCGACCTTTGGCCTCGGCCTTTCATAATTCGCTGCCGGTGAGCAGCCGGTAGGCTTCGAGATAGCGCGCCGTGGTGGCTGCGGCGACTTCCGCGGGGAGCGGCGGCGCGGGCGGTCGCTTGTCCCATTCGAGCGTTTCGAGATAGTCGCGGACGAACTGTTTGTCGAAGGAGGCTTGCGCCCGCCCCGGTTCGTACTCGTTGAGCGGCCAGAAGCGCGAGGAGTCGGGCGTCAACGCCTCGTCAATCAAAATGATCCGCCCCTCTGTGTCCAACCCGAACTCGAACTTCGTGTCGGCGATGATGATGCCGCGCGCACGCGCGTAAGTTTCGGCTTCGGCGTAGAGGGCGAGGGAAGTGGCGCGAAGTTTCGCCGTCGTTTCCGCGCCGACGATTTCGGTCATGCGCGCCTCGCTAATGTTTTCGTCATGCCCGGTTTCGGCCTTCGTCGCGGGCGTGAAAATGGGTTCGGGGAGTTGATCCGATTCGCGTAAACCTTGCGGCAACTGGTGGCCGCAGATTTCGCCTGTGCGCCGGTAATCCTTCCAGCCCGAACCGGCGAGATAGCCGCGCACGACGCACTCGACGGGGAAAACTTCCGTGCGACGGACGAGCATCGAGCGGCCTCGCAAGGTGTCGGCGTGTATGCCGACGCTCTCCGGCATGCGTTCGATGTCGGTTGTCAGTAAATGATTTTTTGTGATGTGTCCGAGTTGCGCAAACCAGAAGCGGGAGAGCGCGGTGAGAACTTCGCCTTTGCGCGCGATCTGTGTGGGGAGGATACAGTCGAAAGCGGAGATGCGATCCGTGGCGACAATGAGGAGTCGCTCCGAATCGACGGCGTAAACGTCGCGCACCTTGCCGCGTCGCACCAACTGGAGACCTTCGAGGGAGGTTTCGCTGACAGTGGCAGGGACAGACATGGAGTCTCACTTTGCGGTCGGGTTGGCTATCTCTCGACGGAAGCGCGCTCGCAGGAACGAGCGGGGATTGTGCTTGCGCCTCGCCGCTTTGTCAAGACGGAGAGGAAAGTGAGCGGTGAGCAGTGAGCGGCGGGCAGTTAAAAAAACTTTCTTACTGCTTACCGCTCCCTGCTCACTGTTCCCCTAACGCTTCTTTGAGGCGACGGATTTGGGCGGCGTGATCGTGTGCGTGGGCGGCGTAGACTTCAAGCCAGGTGTCTACAGAGTAGCGCGTGTGTTCGGGGTGCGTGCCTTCGCGCGCCCAGTCTTCTTCGGACATGTGTGCGAAGAGTTGGGTGGTTGTGGCGCGCGCGGCGCGGAAGGCATCGAGGGCGGGGGCGATGTCGCGCGTGTTGTAGTTAAGCCGCGCGGCGTAGGCGTCTTGATCGTAGGACTGGATGAGAGGGCGGTCTTCGACGAGGAGTTGGCGCAGGCGGATGGCGGCGCGCATTTCGCTGTCGGCGAGATGCTGTACGATTTCGCACGCGCTCCATTTGCCGGGGAGCGGTCTGGCGGTCAGTTGTTCGATGGGGAAATCGGCGAGGGCGTGTTGCACCTCGTCGAAGCCGTCCGCATATTTGGCGATCAGTTCGTGTCTGTCGGCGGGAGTCATGGTCGTGTACCTCTTCACAAAATCGGGCAAAACGCGTGCGCCAGAGCCTTCGACGGGGATGCCGGAACCGTTCGTTTGAACTTTAGCTGGAGCGAGGCGAGCGCGCGAGCGTGCTGCGACGGGCAACTCCGCAACCTTATAGCCGCTAAGGAAAACTGTTGCAAGCCCTTCGCGCCGCGGCGGGCGACGGGAGAGACGCGCGGGGCAACTTATTACTTGAGTTTGTGACGGTTATCCTGCTATATTCTCAACAGTCGGGGCGCAATGCGCTTCCGGTATATTGTACGCAAACAGTGATCCCACGGGTTCCTACGCTAAGACTACAGCCCTGATGTCAACTAAACCCGCTGCCAACAATCCGCGCGCCAGAGAAGCAGAAGGCGAAGAACCGGAATCCGTTGACCGCAAATTGTCGCTTCTCGTGATCGAAGATGATGAAAACATTTCGACCGCGATCAGCGAATATTTCTCTAAGACGGGCTATAACGTGAGGAGTGCGGCGGATGGCGTGGCGGGCGTGGAATCGGCCTTGCAGGATCATCCCGACGCGATCATCCTCGATCTGATGCTGCCGAAAATGGACGGCCTCGCCGTCTGCCGTGAACTGCGGGAAAAAGCCCCTTACATCCCGATCCTCATGTTGACGGCGAAGGACGACGTGGTTGATAAAGTGCTCGGCTTAGAGATGGGCGCGGACGATTACATCACCAAGCCCTTCAACCTGCGCGAACTCGACGCGCGCATCAAGAGCGTTCTGCGGCGCGTGCAGGCCGCCTCCCGCACCCAGAGCGGCGGCGACGATGCGCCGATCCTGCGGGGCAAACTTCGCATCGATCCGTCGAAGCGCGAGGTGACGGTCGGCGACCGACCCGTCGAGTTGACCCCGAAAGAGTTCGAGTTGTTGCGGCTTTTCGCCTCGAACCCCGGACGTGTTTTTCCGCGTAAGTACCTGTTGGAGAAAATCTGGGACTACTCCTACGAAGGTTACGACCGCACCATTGACTCGCACATCAATCGCCTGCGAGCCAAGATCGAAGACAACCCGGAAAACCCTCAGATGGTTCTCACCGTGTGGGGCATCGGGTACAAGTTCAGCGACGAGCAGCGGTAAATTCCGACGCCTCCGTCGCCCCTGTCAGGCACATTCCCAAAACGCTGCCGAGGCCAAACTACAGCAAGGCCGATCAGCGTTACATCAACAAAAATTCTTTAGCACGCAATCGAGCCGACGCGCTTGACGTTTCCTTCCGCCCCTCCCACCTCTCAGGGCATCCCGCTCAATTGCTGCCATACGCTCACGCGGACAAGACATAAGCGAGTCTTGCCGAACTTCCCGGACAAGGTTGAAAGCCATGCACAATCTCAGTAACAAAATTTCCCGCCGCGCCCGCCTCGCAGTGGCCGGCGTATCGCTCGGCCTCGTCGTTGCCATCTGCCCGCTCGTCGTTCCGCAGGCGCAACGCACGAAAGAATCCGGCGTCAACGTCACGGGCGTCTCGGCGCGCACAAACGGTTCAGACGCGGTGGTCTCCATCGCCGCCGACGGGCCGCTCACGCGCGCGCAGACGTGGCAGGACGGGGAAGGCTTTCACGTCGTCGTCTACAAGGGGCAGGGAAATTTCCGGGGTCTGCCGCGCGGCGTGAAGGTGCGGCGCGTGGGCGAGTCTCTGGAACTCGTCGTGCCGGTCAAGCCCGGCCACAGCGTCTACGTCCAGCCGCGTTTCAACAACCTCGACCTCGTCGTCAGCGGCGGCTTGCACACAACGACGACGGACGAAGGGCGCGACAACAAGCAGGCGCAAACTTCGCGCGCCGCCGAGCGTCAGCAGAGGGAAGCGACGCAGCGCGCGGCGCAGACGGCATCCGGGTCGCGCGCGCAGGCGGCGTCCGGCAGCCAGCCGAAGGAATCAGTCGTCGCCATGCGGAACGAGAAGGCGCAAGCGAACCTGACGCCTGCGCTCCAGCCGCCCGCCGCCTTGAAATTCTCGACGCCGAATGCGGCGCAAACGGGAGCGGCTAATCAAGCGACGAACGGCGCTGCCGTTTCGCCGGTCGCCAATGCGCCGGTCAACGAGTCGGCGTCGAATCAGGCGCAAACTGTGACGCCGCCCGCGACGGGCGCGCAAGATGCGTCGCCAGCCTCGATGCAGGTGCAAGTTTCGGGGGCGGGCGAGGGCGGTTCGATGAAGCAGTTGCTCGTCGTGCTGTCGGTCTGCCTTTCCACGGGGCTGGCGGCGTTCATGTTTATCTTCCTGCGCTCGCGCCGCAAGACGGCGACTCCCGACGCGGAAGAAACCAAGAGCCGCGCGACGAAAGAGACTGCGGCCACGGTGGTTGAATTCGAGGGAGAAGCGCACGCCGTCGACAAGCGCAAAGCCGAGCGGCGCAAGGAAGCGCGCCGCGCCGACGACAAACAATCGCTTGTGCCCGCGTCGCCCACCGCCGCGCAGAGCCTTGAGAAACAGGAGCGCAAGCCGTCCGCGCCCGTCCACATCAACGTCCCGACGGTCATTTTTGGCGCGTACCAGATCGAGCAAGAGGTTGAGAAACTGGTCGCAGGCCAGCCCCACAGCATCGAGGTTTTGGCCTCGCGCGCCGCCGACGACCGCCGCGCCATCGAAGCCTCCCTGCTCAAAGCCCTCCACTCGAACACGCTCGGCCAGACGGAGCGCGAGCGGGCGCGTTACGCGCTCG
>DASPJG010000747.1:0-3145 GCA_035628755.1 Pyrinomonadaceae bacterium | reverse complement strand
AACCAGCAGAGCGAGCAGACGATCTGCCCTTCCAGTTTGACCGCCCCGTTCGCCGCCGCTGCTCCGTCCTGCGCCCGCGCCGTCGTCGCCGCGACCGAGATGACGGCCAGCGACAACGCGAGGCTCATCGCAAATCTTTTCATCACAAAATTCTCCCGCGCGAACGCGCGATTCAATGACACGTCCCCTGCTCGCAGCAGCTTTCGCCACGCAGAGCCTTGTAGCCCTCGACGCCGATGATCGGAACCATGAATAACGCCGCGACCGGATCAGCCCACCACCAACCGGCGAGCGCGTTTAATGCCAAACCGCCGAGCAGGATGGCCGAGAGATAGGTGCAAAGTTCGGTCTGTTTCGCATCCGCTGTCATCGCCGCACTCCCGATGTCGCGCGCAACCGCCCTCTTGGCGCGCGCCAGCAGCGGCATGACGACGAGCGACGCGGCGGCCAACACGATCCCCGGCACGCTTCGCTCCGGCGACTCGCGCCGCAAGAGCGACCCGGCGGCCTCGTAGCCCACGTAAACCGCCAGCGCGAGAAAACAGATGCCGACGATGCGCAGACTTCTCGCTTCCGCGCGCTCGCGCCGCTCCTCGTCCATCTCGACGCGCAGACGCCAGAGCAAAACCGCGCCGGATGTCACTTCGATCACGCTGTCGAAGCCGAAGCCGACAAGCGCGATGCTGCCCGCGAGCGCACCGAAGACGACGGCGATCACGCCTTCGAGACTGTTGTAAGCAATCGTGAAGTATTCGAGCCGCTGCCCGCGCGCGGCGAGGCGGGCGCGTTCGCCGTGCATCAACTGTCCGGCAGTCCCGTCCATAACTTCTCCGTCAGACCTGCGTCACGCCCGCGCCAAGCGACGCGTGCGTCGCTCCTACTGCGCCTGTCCATACTGGGCGATGATGCGCTCGCGTATCTGCGCGGGCGTGAGCCGCTCCTGTTTCTGCAACTTGTAGGCGAGCAGAGCCTCCTCTACGCAGACGGCGCAGTGGGCGGCATGGTCGTCAACGAAACAGGTCTGCAAGCTCTTGTGGCCGAAGCCTTCGTCGCAATGGCAATAGCACGGCAGTTGCGCGATGGTTTCCGGTATCTCTTTGACCGCCGCATAGGCCATCCGCGTCATCCCCGTAAACTGCGACGCCGGGAGGACGGGCGGCAGGTTCTTCAAGTCGGCGGCGGTCGCCGCGAAGCGCGGCACGCGTCCCGGCTCGCCGTGCGAATGACCGTGGTGCGCGTCGTCCGCAGCCGGAGCGGTTGTTGCGCCCGTGCCGTGCGCCGCCTGCGGGGCGACGTGGGCGGTTTGCGGGGGCGGTGACGCCTGCCGGTTGCCGCTGGCCGGTGTGGCGGTTTGACGCGCTGGCGACGAGGCGGCCTGTTCGGACGATGCGCCGCCGCACGCCTGTAACGTCAACGCCGCCGTGAACAACAGGCCGCACGCGAGGGTGAGGTTGATTTTTTTAGATGCCTTCATGTGAATCTGTCTCCTTCAAAGTATAGAGGCGAAAATGGCTGAATCCGCGTTCAATGTTTGTCATGCGCGCCGTGCGCGTCCGTGCTGTTGACCGTGTTGTTGTGATTGCCGTGCGCGTCCATCTTCATGCGTCCGGGACGAAAGCGCAGGAAAAACTTGTACGACCTCGGGCTGTCGCCGTAGATGGAATCGAGGATCGCGGGCTTGGAATAAAACGTAAAGTCGCCGCCGATGCCGACCGACAGCTTATCCGTGTTCCACACGTCGCGCACGTAGCCGAGGGTGTACGCGCCGATGCGAAACTGCGGGTGCGTGTCGTGGTCGAAGCCGAGCGTGTGGAGTTCCGAGTGGCGCAGCAGCCCGGTCTTGTCCACGAGTTCGAGCCGCGTGTAGAGATAATTGCGGTCGAGAAAATTCGCGGTCGCCTCAAGGGTGTAACCGTTGAGGTTGAAAATTTCGCCGTCGTGGCTTTCGTGATTGCGCCCCCAGATGAAGGCCGCCGCGAGGTTGCCGCGCGCGAACGGTTTGTTGTACTGCACGGAGGCCGTCGTGCGCCGCACGTCGCCCTCATGGAGTTGTTCGGGGCTGCGCAGGAAGCCGTGGCTCACTTGGAAAGCCCAGTTCGCGTTGGGAGCGAAACTGAGACGCGCCGAACGCGAGTTGAACGGGTTGAACTCGAAATTGTAGCGTCGCTCGTCCGGCTCGCGCCCGTTGAAGATCGAGCCTTCGAGTTTGAACCAGCGGTAGGTGAAGCCGGTGGTGAGCACGCCGAAGGAGATGTGCGTCGAGTCCTGCAAGTGGTGAGTGAGCGGCGCGGTCGGGTTTTCCGAGGCCGACAGCCGGTGCATGAAGGCGACGGGGCCGAGCGCAGGCTCGCCGGGGAAGCCGAAATAGGTGTACCACGTCGCGCGCTCGCCGAGCGGCACGGTGTATTGCGCCGAGAGTTCCATGAACAGATCGTGCGGGTGCTGCGCGTCGATGATCGGCTCGCCCTTGTAGACCTCGCCGGTCTGGAAAAGTTGCGGCGACCCCGCGCCCGAAAAGGTCAGCGGTTCGAGACTGAGCATCGCGCGCAGTTGCAGCGTCCCGCCGCCGACGCGCCGGTAGGCCATCGGCATGATCCAGTTCTGCGACTCGAACTTTGTGACCCCGCGCGGCCCGCCCTGCGCGTTCACGCCGATCTTCGCCTCGCCGTGGAACATGAACAGCCAGTCGCCGTAGAACTTGTGCGTCATGTACATCGGCGACGTGGCGGGCTGCCAAGACGTGCCCGACCCCATCTGCCCCATCGGCGTGAAGTTTGCGCGGCTCGCGCCGTTGCGTATCCCCATCATCTCGCCGGACATCACCATCAACTCGTTGACGCTCGCTTCCGAGACTTCTTCGACGCCCTCCGTTTTCACGTCCTTCGCCGCCGCGCCGTGGCCGGTGTGCATGCTGTGATCAACCGCCGCAGGCTTATCGGTCGCGGGCGCGGCTTTCGCCGGAGCGGGGGCGTGCATGCTGTGATCCACTTCGGCAGGCGTCGCGGGCGTCGCGGGCGTGGCGGGCGGTTCGGTTACGACGGGCGTCGGGCTGACCTGCGGCGTTGCAGGTGAGTGCGTGTGCATGTGCGCGGGCGGCGGGGTCGCGCTCGGCGCGGCATCCGCTGGCGGGTTTGAGGGCGACGTG
>DASPJG010000746.1:0-11537 GCA_035628755.1 Pyrinomonadaceae bacterium | reverse complement strand
CGCGTTCTCCGGGTTGAGCCCGCCCGCGCGCCAGAGTTCTTTGCCGTCGCGCGGGCGGGCTCAACCCGGAGAACGCGGGAGGGCGGGCGTCGAATAGGCGTCGGGCGATTCCTGAATCGCGTTGGTTGGCCGTTCCACTTTCCAGACCGTCTTGCCCGTCGCGCGGTTGATGCGCAGCACGTAGGAAGGGTCGTCCGTCTTCATGCCGTGGAGAACTTGCACGTAGAGCGCGTCTTCGTGCAGGAGCGGCGAAGAGGCGTAGCCCCACATCAGGCCAAACTTCCCGTAGTCCTGCTGAATATCGCGCGCCCAGAGTTCGCGCCCCGTGAAGTCGAAGCCCTTGAGGACGCCTGTGCCTGTCATCACGTAGACGCTTTTGCCATCGGTGACGGGCGAGGGCGAAGACATATTATGCTTGCGCTGCCGTTGGTTGCCGGCGCCGAGCAATTTCTTCCACAGGAGCGTTCCCTTGCCGCGCTCGACGCACCACAGGAAGAGGTTGTCGCCTTCCGCGACGTTGAGAAAAATCCGGTCGCCCCAGACAATCGGCGTCGAGCCGCTCCGATCCGGGAGCGGCAGTTTCCAACTCACGTTCTCCTCCGCGCCCCACTTGAGCGGCAGGTTTCGTTCGTCGCTCGTCCCGTTCAATTGCGGGCCTCGCCACTGCGGCCAGTTGCCCGCTCGCGCCCACGCTCCATGAGAGAGCAAGATGACGAACGCGATCATCAGGGCGGACAGAAAATTTTGACGGCGCATGATTTCCTCCTCAATCGAAACGGACTTAAGATAAACGCAGTTAGACCAAAACGAAGCACAAAATTTCCGCGAACGTCCTGCGACCATGAGCCGCCGACCCGCGATAATCCTGTACACGACACATGAAAAACTTTTACCTGCCCCTTGTTCTGGCCGTCGGCGGCAACCTGCTCTATCACCTGTCGCAGAAGTCCATGCCGAAGGCCGCCAACCCGTTGTTTATGATCACCATCTCCTACCTCGTCGGCATCCTCGCCTGCGTGCTCTACTCTTTCGCCTACCCGGACGAAAAGTCGTTCTTCGACACGCTGCGGGAGTCGAACTGGGCGGTCTACGCGATGGGTTTGGGCGCGGCCGTCATCGAAGTCGGCTTCCTGCTCGCCTACCGCGCCGGGTGGAACATCAGCACCGCGGCGGTCGTGTGCAGCACCGCCGTCACGCTCATGCTCATCCCCATCGGCGTCGTCGCCTTCAAGGAACACCTTTCCGTGCGCAACATCGTCGGCCTGCTCCTCTGCATGATCGGCCTCGTGCTCGTCGCGAAAAGATAGAGCGCGCGCAGGCCGCCCTCGCGCGGGGTCGCGCGCTCCTTGCGCCGCGTCTCTTATTCGGCGCGCAAGGCCGGAAGCAGCGGCGAGCGCAACACGGCCACGGTCGCCAAGAGCGACGCGGCCAGCCCGGCGACGACGACGAGCGCGAGCAACACGGCGAGCGACGCGGTGGGGAGACGACCGCCGCGCGCGTAGAAGGCCGGGGCGATGGCGAGCAACGCGCACAGCACGCCCGTCAGCAACCCGCCGCACAAGAGCAGCGCGTTTTCCGCCACGACCATCAGCGCGAGATGGCGCGCGTTGTAGCCGACGGCGCGCAGCAGGGCGAGTTCTCTTCGCCGCTCCAACACGTTTCTGAGCAACACGGTTGCCAGCCCCAGCGTGCCGAGGATCGTGCCGAGGCCGCCGAGCGTCTGGAAGGTTGAGAGATAGGTGTTCTCCACGCGATGAAACTCCGCGAGACGCTCGCCCGTCCCTGTTGCATCGAAGCCGAAATCCGACAGGCGCGATTCGAGCAGCGCGGCCACGCTCGCGGTTTTTTCCGGCGCGGCGTCCAGCAGGAAGAAACGATAGCCCTGCTCCGCCGGAAAGGCGCGCAGGAAATTTCGCTCCGACATCAACAACTCCGACTGGAACAGGCTATCCGAGAGCGCGGCGACGAAACGCAAGCGCAGCGCGTGATCCGTCCCCTCGTTCAACACGATCTCTTCGCCCAGTTTACGATGCAGCACATAGGTCAGAGAGTTGGCATCGGCGATGACCGGAATCGCGCCGTCCGGCAAATCTCGTTCGAGCAGCAGCCACGGGTTAGCCCGTTCGGCGTCCGTCGCGGCGAGCGAATCCGCAAACGTGAAGCGGTTCTCCGCGATGAAATCGGGCGCGGGCGCGAGTATGCGCGGGTTGCGCGGCTGGTAGAGATTTAAACAACTCGCATCGTCGCCGGGGCGCAGGCGAAAGCGCGCGAAGGTCGCGCCCGCGAGCGTCGCCGTCTCCTCCTGCGCGCCGAGGTTCAAGGCTTCCCTGCCCTCCGCGTCGTTCGGGTCGTGCGCGACGGGCAGGAGCGTCTCGGCGAGCAGCGTGTAGCCACCCGTGCCGTTTTTTTTGTCGGTCGAAGCGGCGTGCGACGAATCGCGCCGGAAGGCATCAACGGCGACGATGATGAAGGCGGCGGAGGCGATGAGCGCGATGCACAGGACGCTCCTGCCGGGACGGTTGGCCGCGTTGCGAAAGCCGAGCCGCGTGACCGGCCACCAGCCGCGCCCGCGAATCGTCCGCCTGCTCGCACGCCGCAGCCACGCCGCTTGAAAGCAGAGCAGCGCAACGAGAAACAGCGTGCCCGCGCCGAAGAACCCCGCCACGCCCCCGATCCATTTCGACGCCGTGGCCACCAGCAATAACAATCCGAGCGTTGCACACGCGACGGCGACCGAGAGATAAGTTGACGCGCCGCGCGGCGCGAACAGCGAGCCGAATCTTCCCCGCGCCCTGCCCGCGCGCTGCCGTGTCGTCGCCGCGCTGATTGTCCCGGTGAGCAGTTCGCGTGCCGAGACGGGCGCGAGCGTGCGCAGCGTCCACCAGATGCAGGCGAGCGCGGCGACGATGCCGCCCACGCCGCCGAGCGCGAGCGACACCGGCGAGACGTGCAACGCGAGCGAACGCGTGCCGACGGCATCCACCCACCAAGTCCGCAGGCCGTACATCATCAACCCGCCGTACAGCAGCGCGCCCGCCAGCCCCAGCACGCTTCCCGCTACGGCAAGCAGCAAGCCCTCGCCGAGAAAGAGGGCGCGCACCTTCGCGGCGGGAAACCCGACGGCTTGCAGGATGCCGATCTCTCGCAGGCGTTGCTCGATGCCGAGTTTGAAGAAGAGCGCGGTGAGCATCAGCGCGGAGACGACGAGGAAGAAACTGAAGTAGAGAAAATACTCGCCGAAATCGGTCGCCCCGCGCGAAGCTCGGAGTCCTTCGGCGCGCGCCGCATAGAGCGAAAAATTCGCTTCGAGCGGATCGACCCGCGTGCGCAAATTTCGCTCGAAACCGGAGCGCGCCTCGTCGAGCGAAACTTCCCGCGCGGGATAGAGGCGCAGGGAGGTGAGTTTGCCGTAACGCGTCTGCCAGAGTTCCTGCCCGTGCGCCAGTGGGATGAAGCCTTTCGGCGTGGTGCGAAAACGCTTCCAGTAGTCTTCGTCCTGCGGGCGCACGCGCGCGAGGTCGAGCGGGAACGGCGGGTCCCAGTCCGACAGGCTCTCCGTGCCGCTGATGCCCGGATACTCTGGCGTCAACTCACGATCCGCCGCCAGCCCCTCCATCGGCACGATGCCCGCCAGTCGAAACTCCGCCGCGCGCGTCTCCAGACGCCCCTCGTCGCGCCACACGTAATAATCGAGCGACACCGGATCGCCCACCCGCGCCCCCAGATCGCGCGCCGCCCAATCGTTCAACACTATCGGCGGACTCTGGTTCGAGGCCGACCCGTCCGTCTCTCGCACCTCAAGCTCCGGCGTCTGTCCCGCCGCGCGCCGCAGCCCCGCGAAGCTTTCCGCGTCAATCGCGGTGACGAGCGAGTAGGGAATCTCTTTTCCGCCCGCCCGGATCGAGTTGGCGAGATATGAATAGATCGCCGAAGCGTCGAGGCCGAGACTTTGCGCCGTCTCTTCGCCGTGCCGCCTGAGCGTGTCGGAGACGACCGCGCTCTCCGTTTCAAGCGAGAGCGCGTGTGGCGCGTCGAGCACGCGCACTTTGACGCCCAGGTCGGCCAGCGTAAACGTCTCGCGCAACATGCGCGTCAACGCTGCCGACTGCGACGTGCCATCCGCCTCCGCCGTTTCGCCGCCCGCTTTTGTCGAGAGCAGGATCGTGTTGACGCGCCCTTCCTGCTCCGCGTCCTTTTGCACGCGCCCGAGCGGCACGAACACGGCGCGCACCGCGCCCTGCTGCGGTCGCAAACTGAACTCGCCGAGGTCTGCGGCGTCCGCCAGCACCTCGCGCACCGTCAGACGCATCGTGCGCCCCACGTCCTCCTTGCGCCCGTGCAGTGATTCGACCGGGATGGCCGAAGGCTTCTCGATGCGCAGCAAAATTTCGCCCCCGGCGCGCGCGCCCAACTCCGACGCCAGCCCCGCGCTCACCAACACTTCGCGCTCGCCCAAACTTCTCCGCCCCGCGTCCGCCCCCTGAAATTGCCAGAAACGCTCGTCAACGCCGTACACCTGCACGCCCCCTGCGCGCCGCCCGCTCGCCTCTTCGAGCACGACGCCCTCGAACACGATGAGCGGGCACGCCCCCTCGAACGAGGCGTTTGCAAACTGCGGGTGTGCGCGCAACTCCGCGACCAACTCTTCGCGGAAGAAATTCGACGCCGAGACGACATACTCCGTCTGTCCCAAACGCTGCAACACGAGCGCGCGCAAACTCGCGCGCACCGAGTCGCCCACGAGCAGCGCGCCCGCCAGCACGGCCACCGCAATCGCAACGCCGCACACCACTGCCGCGTTCGTGCGCCGGTAATGGACGAGATTGCGTTTGAGCAGCGTGGCGGTCGTCATAGAACTTTGTCAGTTGTCGGTTGCCCGTGGGAATTTGCCAGTTGTCAGCGGTCAGTTGTTTTCGTGTTGTCCGGCCTGAGCCTCTATCTTTAGCAACTCGCCCATCGGTCACAGGCAACGGACAACTGGCTATTGCCAACCGCTATTGATCACGGACGAGATTTTGTTCCAACAGTTCGTACCTGACGGGAAACTTCGCGGCCAGTTCCGCGTTGTGCGTGACGACGACGAGGATCGTCTTCTGCTGGCGATGGAGTTCGAGCAGGAGTTCGGCCACGTTGGCGGCGGACGCGTGATCTAGGTTGCCGGTCGGCTCGTCGCACAGCAGCAGGAGCGGCTTGCGTATGAGCGCGCGGGCGAGTGCGACGCGCTGCCGCTCGCCGCCCGACAACTCCGCCGGACGATGCTCGCTCCGCGCCGTCAGCCCCACCTCCGCGAGCAGCCTGCGCGCCCGCTCCAACTCGTCGCCGCCCTCCTGCGCGCCCGCGACGAGCGTCGGCGTCAACACGTTTTCGAGAACGGTCAGTTGCGGCAGCAGGCAGTGGTCTTGAAAGATGAAACCGATCTGGCGATTCCTGAAGGCGGCGAGTTCGCGCTCCGGCATCGTGAAAGGGTTCTGGCCATCGAGCGTGACCGTGCCCGACGTGGGCGGTTCGAGCGCGCCGACGATGTAGAGGAAACTGCTCTTGCCGCTGCCGGAAGGCCCCATGATCGAAACCGCCTCGCCGCGCCCCAGACTCAGCGACACGCCCGACAAAATCGGCAACCCGCCCCCCGGCGTCGGATACTCTTTGGAGAGATTATTGACTTCAAGCATAAGAAGAACGTGAACCGTCAATCGTGAATAGAGGAAAGCAGTTTCTATTTACGATTTACGATTCGCGATTGACGGCTTTTCACGATTTACTAATTCATAAACTTCGAGCGCGCGTTCGGCCATGCGCGCCACGCTGTAATGTCGGCGCACCCCGCGCGCGCCGCTCAGGCCGAGTTCGGCGGCGCGCGCCGGAGTTTGCCAGAGTTCGTAAATCCCGGCGGCGAGGCTTTCGGCGTCGTCGGGCGCGACGAGCAGGCCGCCGCCCGTGCGTTCGACGATCTCCGTACACGCGCCGCGCCGCGGCTGGACGACGGGCACGCCGCAGGCCATCGCTTCCAGCAGCGAGATGCCTTTCGGCTCGTCGTAGGTGGCGGGCATGGAGAAGACATCCAACCCGCGCAGGAACGCGATCTTCTCTTCCCGTCCGAGCGAACCGCGATAATTGAACTCCGCCGCAAGCCCCCACTCCTTCATCTGCCGTTCGATGCCGCGCAGGTAGTCCTCGTGTTCCGGCGCAAGATAGCCCGCCACTTCAAGCCGCGCGTGCTTGACCTCCGCGCGTTCGCGCAGGCGGCGATAAGCGTCGCACAGAACGTGCAAGCCCTTCTCCGGCGCGACGCGCGCGAAGTATCCGACGGTGAATAAATCTTCGCCCGTCCGGCGCGTCGCCGCCGTCGCCGTCGTCGCTGTGCCGTCGCCCGCCCCGTAACCTTCGAGATTGATGCCGAGCGGGACGACGCTCATCTTGCTCGCGGGGATGCGTAAATGTTCGGACATGAACTCGGCGTAAAACTCGCTGACGGCGACGAAGGCGTCAACATGCTCGACGCTCGCGCGGATCAGTTCGAGCGAGGCGGCGCGATAACTCTCTTCGAGGCCGTCGAGGAATAAGTCTTCGCCTTGCAGCGTGCAGATGATGGGGCGATGCAAAGCCTGCTTGATAGGCTGCGCCATGCCGAGCAGGAGCGAGTTTGGCAGCGTCACCACGTCGGGCGTCTCCTGCTCGCGCAGCCAGTGCGCCATCTTGTCGAACTCTTTGCGCTGGCGTCCGTCCTCGCCGCTGAGCATCGAGACGGTGAGTTCGCCGAGCAGTTTCGGGTTGACGGCTATCGAGCGGCGCGCGGCGAGTTTCAGAGCCGCCGTCGAATCCCACAGCTTGTCCAGAAACCACGGCGTCTTGCGGAAGACGGAAGCGTGTTGTTGCAGATAGACGCTGATGCCGCCGAAGAGGATTTTGTCGGGGCGGCTGACGTTCGGTTCGTCCGTGAGGGTCGGCGTGTAGACGGGCAGGAGCATCACATCATGCCCCTGCGCGATCAGTTCGGTGGCGAGCGCGTTGTCGCGCAGGCAGCTGCCGCAGTACATATTGGCCGCGCCAGCGGTCAGATAGAGAATCTTCATGTGCGCGTCGTCGTCGCCGTGGCCGCGCGCTGGAAAGCCCTGCGCGCGTAGAGGTGCTCGAACAAATTCCCCTCGTGCGGTTGATCCCAACTGATCCGTGTCGTCGGGATCGCACCGATGTTTAGACGATCAACGTGCGGCGACGCTAAAAGTTTCGCGATCAATCGTTCATCGCGCGTAATCGCCGTCACGACGAGACTCGCGCCCAACGCCTGCGGCAACTCATCCTGTCCGACTTCGACCACGCTCGCAAACGGGAACAGAAACTCACGGTTCGCCAGCGCGTGCGACGGCGACGCGCAGCGCACGATGGTCGGCAACAAATAAGCGCAGGATTCCCACTCGCGCAGCCGTTCGCCCCCGGCAGCCGTCTCGCCGCGCTTCTCCGCCGTCACGTCGCGCGCGCCCGTTTCCTGCAACCCCTGATCGATCATCTGCGAGATGCGCGCGGCCACCCGCGCGTCCGCAAAAGGCGCGAGTTGCGCCGTCTCGTCGTCCGCCGCGCGCGGGGAGACTTCGGCGAAGCGCGCCGCCAACGCTTCCGCGATCTCGTCGGCATGCCGCGACACCCAGACGCCCGACGCGTTGACGCACGAACGCCCGCCGTTATCCACAATCGAAGCCGCGATCACGTCCAGATAGTTCTCCCACTCGTCGATCAGGTCGTCGCCGATGATGACTTTGCTGTAGCCCGGCCCATGGACTTCGACGCGCCCGTCCTCCTGCCACTGCGAGACGGAAGCCACGTCGCCGAAGGCCATGCCGCGCCCCGTGTGCCGGAGAATCTCCGCCGCGCCGCCGTGCCCCGTCGGGTAATAGCCGAACGCCTCGCGCGGCACGCCCGCTTTCACAAACGCCTGCACGATGCGATACGGCGTCCACGGCTCTGCGCTGCCCGGCTTCAACACGAGCGGAATCTTCAACGCCACCGCCGGAACCCACAGCGAATGCACGCCCGGTGAATTGCTCGGCAGCACCACGCCCAGACTTTGCGCGCGCGGGAAGAAACTCACTGCCTGCCCCTCGATCTCCCCGTAGCCTCGATCCAGAATGTCCAGATCGAGATTGCGCGTCAGGCCGCGCAGCACGCTCTCCATCTGCGCGAGCGCGCCGCGAATCTTCTCCATGTTGCGCCGCGCCATCACGAAGGGCAGCCCCGTCGTCGCCGACACCTGCTCGACGTACAAGTCCGGCGTCTGCCGCTCGTCGCCGATGGGCAACTCGTCGTGCGCGAAAATCTCCGCCGCCCGCACAGACATCTCGATCAACTCGCGGACGCTGAACGCCGCCAGAGCGGCGCGCGCGCGCTCCTGCCCCGCCAGATCGCGCCGGATCAACCCTGCGTTCGCCTGGCTGATCTCCACGAACGGCTCGCGCGTCCGGTGATGCGCCACGCGCACCACGTCCAAACTTCGATAAGGCTCGCCTTTGCGTAGGAGGGGAATGTGCAACATATTTTTCGATCCCGGATTGCGGATTTCAGATTGCGGATCGGCAAAAACGCGTGCCGCTTTTAATCCGCGATCCGAAAACTAAAACTTAGTAGACGCCTTCCACCACGTTCGTCTCCAGCTTGGCGAAGGGGCGGACGTTGCGCACGCCGTCCCACGCGTAGGGCAGGTAGGGCGGCTCGCGTTCGGCCTCGTCGCGTTCGAGGAAGCGCGGCATGAAGAACTCGCGCGTCAGCGTGGTCAGGCGCACGCGCCCGGTTTCACCGTAACCGACGAGCGTGTCGGGATGGGCAGGGTCAACCACTTCGATCATGGCGCGCGGGGCGGGCGGGTAATAGATGATGGCGTAGTTGTCTTCGGGCAGGCGCGGCTTGCCGACGGCGAGCCCCATCAGGGTGTTGCCGTAGGTCGGCGCGAAGTGTACGCCGTCGAGGAGTTCTTCGACGGCGAAGCGGTGAAACTGCGGCGTCATCTCCGTGCCGCCGCAAAAGACCCCGGTGATGCCGAGCTTCCGCAGGGAGACTTTTTCGCAGATGGCTTCGAGCAGTTTCGGCGTTGTGAAGAGGCAGCGGATACCGTCGTGCGCGCGGAGCAGCGTGAGCGCCTGTTCGACGACGTGCTGCTTGTAGGCTTCCGCCTGCTTCGGCTGATTCGACTTGAGCAGTTTGATCACCCAGCGCGGGTCGAGGTCAACCATGAAGCAGATGCCGCCGCGATACTGTGCGAGGTGTTCGACGGCGAGACGCAGGCGGCGCGGCCCCGACGGGCCGACGGCGAGCCAGTCCGCGCCTTTGGGAAACGCTTCGTCGGGCAGCGTGCGGCTGAAGGCTTCGTAGTCGAGCCGGAAATCTTCGATGTTGATACGCGACTTGGGCACGCCGGTCGAGCCGCCGGTCTCGAAGACGTAGATCGGGCGGTCGGCATAGGCGCGCGGAACCCAGCGGCGCACGGGGCCGCCGCGCAGGGCTTCGTCCTGAAAGAAACCGAAGCGCGCGAGGTCTTCGTAAGTTTTAATTTCGCGGCGGGGGTTCCAGTCGAGACGCGAGGCGTAGTCGAGCCAGAAGGGGCAGCCGGTTTCGGGGTTGAAGTGCCATTCGATGATCTCGCGCACGTGCGCGTCCAATGCCTCGCGCGCTTGTCTCACCTGTGTCTCAAGTTTATTCGTTTCGACATGGAGCATGTGCCCGATTCTACAGACGGCGCGAACGCGAGCGCAAACCCGCAGGCTCTTTTTCCGTGTACGAATTTTTGGATGCAACCGGGTCGAATCACTATACGTATAGGCGATGACAACGCGGTGCGGGCTGGTTTATCTTCGCGCGCGCGATAACGACCTGATCGTCCGGTCGGAAACTCAAACGATACCTCTTCTAAGGAGAACCCTCATGTTCAAAAGAATCATCATCGCCACCTTACTCGTCGCCTCAATTGCCGCCGGTGCGTTCCCCGTCGCGCGCGCGAATCAAACCGCCGCCGCCGCCAAATGTAAGCTGGTGCGCGGGCACGCCATCTCGCACACGGTCTCCGGCTCCGACTGTACCTCCCCCATCGTGCTGTGCGCTGGCGGGCAACTCTATGGCGGCGTCAAGGGCGAGTTCTTCCTCGTCGGCACGAGCCTCACACCGACGCAGGACACGCCCGTCACCGGCGTCTTCGTCTTCACCGGCGACAACGTTATCCGAACGAAGACCGGCGACATCCACACCAAAGACGCGGGCGTCCTGAACCTCACGCCGAACAGCACCGGAGACGACATGAGCATCGCCACCATCACCGGGGGCACGGGAGATTTCGCAGGGGCTACCGGAACGCTCCGCATTTACGGGACATTCTCCGACGCGGGTGGCGAGTTCAATTACGAAGGACAGGTCTGCACGCCGTAGCGAAAGCAACGCGCCTGACGCAAAAGCGGGTAGCGAAGTTGATTCTTCGCTACCCGCTTTTGCGTCAGGCGCGTTGCCGCTCCGCAAGTGTAGTCCTCTGCGCCCGCCCTCAATAACTCTTCATGCGCTCGCTGCCGAGCTGCTCCAACACGCGGTCGGCCTCCTGCGCGTCGAGGCGGCGCAGCAGGAGCAGCGTGTCGAGCAGCATGCGGTCGTTCCACTGGCGGCGCGTCTGCATGTTGATCAACTCCTTCGCCTTCTCCACGAGACGAACTCTCAGCGCGGGATCATTGAGTTCGACCAACCCCTGCAAGGCTTTGTATTGCAGGACGTGCGACTCGTGGTCGAGATAGCCGACGAACAGCTCGCGCAGTTCGGGACGCTCCCTGATCCGGCTGCGCAACCCGCCGAGGGCGTTCGCGCGCACGAGCATCTTCTTGTCGTTGCGCGCGGCATTGAGTAACAGTTCGTAAACCTCCGCGTTGTCCGCGCGCTTGGCGAGCGCGTTCGCCGCGCGCATCCGCACGATGTCGCTGCGGTCGTTCTTGAGCGCATCGCCGAGCGCGCGCTGCACGTTCGGATCGTCGGCGTAAGCGCCGATGGCGCCGACGATGTTCATGCGCACCACGTTGCTCTCTTCGGAGGCGAGGATGCGCAGCAGCGTCTCGCGCACGGACTTGTCCGCCGCGTATTGCCGGGCGATGGCGCGCACGGCGGTCATGCGCACGACGCCGTTTCCGCTCCCCGTCTCGATTGACTTCATAAAAGCCGCGCGCACTTCCGGCTCGGCCACGTAAGGCGCGAGCGCGCGGGCAGCCGTCATCTTCACCATGTTGTTCTGCTCGCCGTTCAGGGCTTCGACGAACGCCTGCCGCACCTGCCTGTTTCCGATGTGCAGGCTGAGATCGCGCGCCGTCTCCGTGCGCGCCGTTGAACGTTCGGCGGTCTTCATCGCGCCGAGCATCTCCGCCACCGTGCGCCCGCGCGAGAGGCGAACGCTGCCCGTGACGTTGGAGATGTTGATCGGCACGCCGCCCGTCCCGACGCGGGCGCGAAAGTCCGCGCGGTTCATCTCGCCCTGCACCGACACGTTCGATAGTTCGACGTAGACTTTCCCCTTGATGCCCGTCGTG
>DASPJG010000745.1:0-3146 GCA_035628755.1 Pyrinomonadaceae bacterium | reverse complement strand
CGGGACGATTAACGGCCACACGGTCTACGCGGGCGCGATGGACTTCAGTTTCCTCGGCGGCTCGATGGGCGCGGCGGTCGGCGAGAAGGTAACGCGCCTCGTGGAGCGCGCGATCAAAGAGCGCGCGGCGGTCATCACGATCACCTCTTCCGGCGGCGCGCGCATGCAGGAAGGCACGCTGTCGCTCTTGCAGATGGCGAAGGTCTCAGCCGCGCTCGCGCAACTAGACAAATCGCGCCTGCCCTTCATCTCCGTTTTGACCGACCCGACGACCGGCGGCGTCACCGCCAGTTTCGCCATGCTCGGCGACGTGATCATCGCTGAACCGAAAGCCCTGATCGGCTTCGCCGGGCCACGCGTCATCGAACAGACCATCCGCCAGAAGTTGCCCAAAGATTTCCAACGCTCGGAATTCCTGCTCGAACACGGCATGCTCGACGCCGTCGTTGACCGGCGCGAGATGCGCGCCCTCATCATCAAGCTGCTCGACTTCATGGTGAACCCCGAAATCAGTGCGCCGACGCTCGACGTTGACATCAACTTCGCCAGTCGCAACGGTCACAACGCCAAGTCCGCCAGAACCGCGCTCGAAGAGAAATCGTCCGAAGCAACCCTTTCAACTGCAAAGTCGCAGTTGGATAAATAGCCCCCGTAGTCTCGCCTTTCTTCTCTGCGCTTCCGCTGTGTTTTCCGCGCCTCCGTAAGAACGCCGACCACGAACGTCCGTCACGGCGGCACAAGAGGAAAACAGGTAAACTTCGCTCATGCACTTTGACGAAGCGGTCAACTATCTGCTCGGTCTCGGCCACGAAACCCTCGCGATCAAACTCGGCCTCGCCAACATCGAACGGCTGCTCGCCGCGCTCGGCTCTCCCGAACGCGTTTACCCCGCCGTCCAGATCGCGGGCACGAACGGCAAAGGCTCGACCGCCGCGATGCTCGATAGCATCTGCCGCGCCGCGGGCGTGCGCGCCGGTCTCTACACTTCGCCGCACCTCGTCTCGATCACCGAACGCATCCGGCTCGCCGGGCGCGACATCACGCGCGAAGAGTTTGCGCGCCTCGCCACACGCGTTCGCACCGCCGCAACCAAGTTAAAGAGCGAGACGGGCGCGCTCCCCACATTCTTCGAGCAGGTGACGGCCATCGCGCTCCTCGCCTTCCGCGACGCGAAGGTCGAACTCGCCATCCTCGAAACCGGCCTCGGCGGGCGGCTCGACGCAACCACGTCAGCGCGTGCCGACGTGGTCGCCATCACGCCCATCGCCCTCGATCATCAAGAGTATCTAGGCGACACGCTTCAAGCGATAGCCGCGGAGAAGGCCGCCATCATCCGCGCGGGCGCGGCGGCGGTCGTCGTCGCGCCGCAACCGGACGCGGCGCAGGCGGTCATCCTCGCACGCTGCCGCGAGTGCCACGTCACGCCGCGCTTCACGACCGGCGACATACGCGTTCACGGCGCGGACGCGTCGGGTCGGCTGCGCGTGACGTTCAAGACGGAGGCGGATGTTTACGAGAATGTCCTTCTGTCTCTGCGCGGCAGGCATCAGGCGACGAACGCCGCCGTCGCCCTCGCGCTCGCGGAAGTTTTGCGCGCGCGCGGTTTTCCCATCACGCGCGACAGCGTGATCGAAGGACTCCAAACCGCCGTGCACCCCGGACGCCTTGAGTTGATCGATGGCAAGCCTTCCCTGCTCTTTGACGGCGCGCACAATGCGGCGGGTGCGCGCGCCCTGCGCGACTACCTCGAAGAATTCTCCGACGCGCCCGTCACGCTGGTCTTCGGCGCGATGCGCGACAAAGATTTGGAAGAGATCGCGGCGACGCTCTTTCCGGCCTCCGACAAGCTGATCCTCACGCGCCCGACCAACCCGCGCGCCGCCCCGCTCAACGCGCTCGAACGTCTCGTCGCGGCGCAGGAAGAAGTCAACGGGCGCACGGGCAGGCCGCCGGTTCTCGTCGAGTCGCCCGCCGATGCCTTGCGCGCTGCCGAAGCGTGTACGCCGCCCGAAGGCGTCATTTGCATCACGGGGTCGCTGTATCTCGTCGGCGAAGTTAAAAGCCTCCTCGCGCGTGGCGGCAGGGGTTGAATCGAGTTGGATAAAGCTTTAGATTGGCCGCAGGAATTCATTCGGCGGGACAGGCTTTAATCATCCGGCTAATCGAAGGAATATTATGGACACATCCGGCAAAGAAGCTCCCGAAGTGATTGCGAGCGAAGACGTGTATCGCGGTCGCATCTTCACCGTCACGCAAGACACTGTGCGCGAGGACGGGCGCGAGCACATGCGCGAGGTCGTGCGCCATCCCGGCAGCGCAGCCATCGTCGCCGTCCACGACGACAACACGGTGTCGCTCGTCAGGCAGTATCGCCACCCGACGGTGAAGTACCTGTTGGAAATACCGGCGGGCAGCCGCGACGATTTCGAGCCGCCGGAGGAATGTGCAGCGCGCGAGTTGGAGGAAGAGTTAGGGCTGGTGGCCGAGGGTTGGGAGAAGCTGTCGGAGTTCTTCGTCTCGCCGGGCTTCTGCGGCGAAAAGATGTGGGTCTATCTCGCCACCGACCTGACGGAGACCAAAGCGAACCCGGAGGACGACGAAAATCTGGAGATCATCCGCCTGCCCATCGCGCGCGCGCTGGAGATGATCGAGGGGGGCGAGATCGAAGACGCCAAGACCATCATCGGCCTCACGCTCGCCGCCGCAAGACTGGGGACGGCGTGAAGACGAGAGCGAAGAACCGGGAGCGGGAAGGCGTGTGCGGCGCGCGCCGTTTGCTTTCAATCTTTCCGCCTTCGCCTCTGCCTGTTCCCCTCTGCTTCCCTGCCGGTTGACGCTCATCTTCCCGTCTCTTACACTCAAAATTATCGTGGACACACCGACTGAAACTCCGCATGGACTTACTTCGGACGCCGGAACGAACGCGCCCGGCATGGGAACGGCAACTCCGGTTCTACACAGCACGGGCGCTTTGACGGCGACTGCCGCCGCGCATGAACCGCGCCCGGATGATCCGGCATGGGGAATCGGCGCAGCTTTCGGCGTCTGGCTCGCCAGCGTGGGGCTGCTCGTGGGCGGCGGCGTGCTGGCTCTGATCGGTTACCTCGCCATCCGCCCCGCGTCCATGAGTGCGGAAGGATTGCAGA
>DASPJG010000744.1:0-3738 GCA_035628755.1 Pyrinomonadaceae bacterium | reverse complement strand
GTTCGGCGAAGGCAAGACCCAGGGGGCGTCCGTCTCGTCGAACCAGAGTTCGCGTGTCCAGCCATCCATCAAAACCAAGTCCAATTCACAGTTAATGCCCCAATGCTCCTTGAACATTTTTGCCAGTTCACAGACGGTCATTCCGTGCCGCGTCGGGAGCGGAAATTGCCCTACGAACGAGGCGAACTGGGGTTCCAAGACGTTTCCGGCCACCTTTTCGCCGCCGATAGGATTCGGCCTGTCGCAAACTACCACGCGCTTGCCGTATCTCTCAGCCGCGCGCATGCAGTTGGCCAGTGTGTAAATAAAGGTGTAAATGCGACACCCGACATCCTGCATGTCGAAGACGAAGGTGTCTATCTCCGCCAGCATCTCTTCAGTCGGCTCACGCGTCTCGCTGTAGAGCGAATAGACCGGCACGCCGGTCTCTGCGTCGAAAGAGTGCGGCGATTCGACCATGTTGTCCTGCGCTTCGCCGCGGATGCCGTGTTGCGGCCCGAAAAGCGCCGTCAGCTTGAAATCGCTGCGGGCGCGGCAAAGGTCTGCGGCATGTGTGTACTCATGGTCAACCGACGCCTGATTGCAAATCAACCCGACGCGCGTGCCGCACAGTAAATCACTGCGTTTCGAGAGCAACTCTTCGATGCCCAGACCGATCTTTCGTTTCTCAAACAGACCCAAGACAATTCCCCTCTCCGACACGAGTTATTCACAGACAACGCAAGCTTCGCACACTTACTAGCCGCACAAAACCGAGCCGCCGTTTACGTTCAACACTTCGCCAGTGATATGCCGTGCCCACTCGCTGCACAGAAAAAGCACAGGCAACGCCACATCGTCGGGCGTTGCGATCCTCCCCAGAGGGATAGACGATGCGACACTGTTGCGAAAACTCTCGTCTGTAAACGCTTTTGCGGTCATCTCGGTTTCGACCCAACCGGGAGCGACCGCGTTAACCGTCACCCCGTGGCGCGCCAACTCCACCGCCAGCGACTTTGTGAAAGCGATTTGTCCACCCTTCGACGCTGCATAATTTGAGACATACGCCTCGCCCCTCTGCCCTGCCGTGGAGCTGATGATGACGATTCGCCCCCAGTTTTGCCGCTTCAACAACGGCACGGCGGCACGACAGACCGTCCAAGTTCCCTTCAAATTCACGTCAATCACGCGATCCCACAGTTCTTCCGAGACCTCCTCGACCGCCGCGCCTTCCCAGATTCCTGCATTGCACACAAGTATATCCAGACGCCCGAACTTCTCTATGATCGCATTGACTAAATGCTCTGCCGCGCGCACGTCACACACATCACTGCGTAGAGCCAACACCTCCACCTGATATTGACGAGCGATAGCCGCAGCGGTCTCCACCGCCGCCACTTCTCCGCTTTGATAGCTAATAATTACCCGCGCCCCCGCTTCAGCCAAACGTTCCGCAATCGCCCGCCCAATTCCCCTCGACCCGCCGGTAACTAAAGCTACCCGCCCCTCCAAACTCAAACCTGCGAATGCCTTAACCATCTGTTACCTTCCACTTTACTTTAAGAAAAGCTATGCCCGCAGGCGTTATCGGACGCATAACGTTCAGCCTGCTTTTGTCTCAAGCAGTAGCTCTGTCTCGCTCTGCCCGGCAAATTGCTGTGCTGCTTCAATGAATGATTTGAACAGGTTCTCGGAAAAAGTGTCCTGCTCCCATTCGATTTCGGGATGCCATTGGACGCCCAGAGCCCAACGGTCGGTTCTCTGGTCTTCAAGTGCCTCAATCAAGCCATCCGCCGTCCAGGCCGTCGCGCGCAGCCCCTCGCCGACGCTCTCAATGGCCTGATGATGATGGCTGTTGACCAGCGCGCTCTCGCCTCCGGCCAGTTCGGCCAGACTACTGTCAGCCAGCAGCCGCACGCGGTGCGAGCGTCGCCCTCTCGGCGCACCCTGTTCGTGCCGGATGGCGTCGGGCAGTTCGCTCTCTATGTCCTGTATCAATGTCCCGCCCCTGTAAACGTTCCATATTTGCAGCCCGAAACAGATCGCGAGCAGCGGCATCGCACGACGTTCGACCTCCCGCAGCACGAGCGCGTCGGTCTCATCCCGCAGAGGATGTACCGCGCCGAGCCTGCGATGCGGTTCACGCCCATAGCGCAAGGGATCGACATCGGATGCGCTGCCGGGTAACAACACACCATCCAGCTTGTTCAAAATCGCTCCCACGTATTCGGCCTTCGGGATCAGGGATAAATGAACTGGCACGCCGCCCGCCGCTTCCACCGCTTCGCTGTAGCTGCGTGCGAGATAGAAACGCTCCGTCTCCAACTCGTGCCGCATGGTAATTCCGATCAGAGGTCTCACTTCTCTCTCGCCGCTCCCCTTCTAAAAATACTATCAGTCTCGTCGCGCCTGAGCCGGATGGCTGAACCTCCGCTATCATAACGCAAAATCCCACGATGTCCGATTCCACATCTTTCCAGACCGCGCGGAAAGATAAATACGCGCGCATCAAACATCCTTCCTTGACTTACCTTCAAGCCACTCCCTATATTTCTCCGTTACCACTATGAACAAAGAAGCTTCAATGCCACGCTGGCGCAGTACGACCGTCCTTCTGGTGCGACGGGGCGGCAAGGTCGCCATGGCGGGCGACGGACAGGTTAGTCTCGGCGAGACCGTGATGAAAAGCGGCGCGCGCAAGGTGCGCCGTCTCTACAACGAGCGCATACTCGCGGGTTTTGCGGGAGCCAGCGCCGACGCCTTTTCTCTGCTCACGCGCTTTGAAAGCAAGCTCGAACAGTATCAGGGCAATCTCGAACGCGCCGCCATCGAACTCAGCAAAGAGTGGCGCACGGACAAAATCCTGCGCCACCTCGAAGCGTTGCTGATCGTGGCCGACGATAAAAGCTCTTTCCTGCTGTCGGGCAACGGCGATGTCATCGCGCCCGACGAGCAGGACGGCGCGCTCGCCATCGGCTCCGGTGGCTCTTTCGCGCTCGCAGCTGCACGCGCCCTGCTCAAGAACACGGAGATGAGCGCGCGCGACATCGCACAGGAAGCGCTCAACATCGCGGGCGAAATTTGCATCTACACGAATCAAAACATTATTGTCGAAGAATTATGAACAACAGAGGTTAGAGGTCGGCAGATAGTTAACACAAATGCTGTCTTCACAAACCTCCGGCCTCCAACCTTTGATCTCTGACTTATGGTTATTTATCTCTCAGGCGAAATTGACGAAGAAGCGCGTCTGGACGACATGACGCCGCGGCAGATCGTCGCGCAGTTGGACAAGCACGTCGTGGGGCAGCATGCGGCCAAGCGCGCGGTGGCGATTGCGCTGCGTAATCGCGTCCGGCGGCAGAAACTCGCGCCCGAAATGGCCGCCGACGTGATGCCGAAAAACATCATCATGATCGGCACGACGGGCGTCGGCAAGACGGAGATCGCGCGGCGGCTTGCGCGCATGTCGAACTCGCCTTTTCTTAAAGTCGAGGCCTCGAAGTTCACGGAGGTTGGTTACGTCGGGCGCGACGTGGAGAGCATGATCCGCGACCTGACGGAGATCGCCGTCGAGATGCTGCGCGCGGAGAAGGCCGAAGAGATCGCAGACAAGGCGGAACTCAACGTCGAGGAACGCATACTGGATTTACTTCTTCCGCCGAAACCGTCTTCGACCTTCTACAACTTCGACGACGACGAGAACGACCCCGCCTCTGCGTCCGCTTCCGACGCAACCGGAACTCCGCAGCGCGACGA
>DASPJG010000743.1:0-4840 GCA_035628755.1 Pyrinomonadaceae bacterium | reverse complement strand
TCACGCGCTGGATCGCCGACTACTACGCCGCGCCGTGGGGCGAAGTGCTCAAGGCCGCGCTCCCCGCTGGTCTCAACTCGACCGTCGAACAAATCCTGACCGCCACTGCCGAAGGCCGCGACGAACTCGCGCGCCTTCCCTCGCGCCGCGCCGCCACCAACAAAGCGCGCGCGCTGCAACTCATCGCTGGCGAGTTGGAAACAACTCTCCGCAATCTCGCCACACACTTCGGCCAGACCCGCGCCGGGGCACTCGCGCGCCAACTCGAACAACACGGCTGGATCAAGATCACGCACCGCGCGCGCACCGCTCAGGCGCGCGCCAAACGCCGCAAGGCCGTGCGGCTGCTGCCGCCCGATGCCCACGCGGGCGAAGGCGCGCGCGCGCTCAACGCCGCGCAACAGCGAATCGTGGACGCGCTCATCAAGTCCGGCGGCGAGATGCTTTTCGCGGAGTTGCTCGACGCCGCGGACGCATCCGTCTCGTCCATCCAGACGCTTGAGCGGCGCGCGGTCGTCGAAGTGTTCGTGCGCGACGTGCGGCGCGACCCGCTGGCGCACGCGCACCTGCCGGAGAACACGGAGTTCATGCTGACGGATGAACAGGCGGCGGCCTTCGGCGAGATCGAAACCGCGCTTCATGCCGAGCGCGCCTACGCGGCCTTCCTGCTCCACGGCGTCACGGGCAGCGGCAAGACCGAAATTTACATCCGCGCCATGCGCACCGCGCTCAAGCTTGGCCGCTCGGCCATGATGCTCGTCCCCGAAATCGCGCTCACGCCCGTCTTCTCGCGCCGCCTGCGCGCGCATTTCGGCGAGGCCGTCGCGATCTTTCACTCGTCGCTCACAACGGGCGAGCGTTACGACGAATGGAGTCGCATCAAGCGCGGCGAGGCGCGCGTCGTCATCGGCACGCGCTCGGCGGTCTTCGCGCCTGTCCGAGACCTCGGCATCATCATTGTGGACGAGGAACACGAAGCGTCTTACCGCCAGCAGGAATCGCCCTATTACAACGGGCGCGACACAGCCGTGATGCGCGCCTCAAAGGAACGCGCCATCGTCGTGCTCGGGTCGGCCACGCCCTCTCTCGAATCTTTCCACAACGCGCGCGGTGGCAAGTATCGTTACCTGCGTCTTCAGAGCCGCATCGCCAACCGCGCGCTGGCCTCCGCCGAGATCGTGGACATGCGCGCGGTCTTTCAGAGCGCGGGCAAGCAGCAGCCGCTCTCGCCGCAACTCTTCGACGCCATCGAAGAGACGCACGCGCGCGGCGAGCAATCAATCGTCCTCTTGAACCGGCGCGGCTATTCGAGTTTCGTCCTGTGCCGCTCGTGCGGCGAGCGGATGCAGTGCCCGCAGTGCGACGTGACGCTCACTTATCACCAGCGCGAACGCAGCCTCATCTGCCACTACTGCGACCACCGGCGCAGGCCGCCGACCGAATGCCCTTCTTGCAAAGGCAAGTACATTTACTTCGTCGGCGAGGGCACGGAGCAGATCGAAGAGATCATCAAACAACGCTTCCCCGCGCTGCGCATCGCGCGCCTCGACCGCGACACCACCGCGCGCCGCCACACCTACGAACAGGCCATCCTCCGCTTCGGCGCGGGCGAACTGGACATGCTCGTCGGCACGCAGATGATCGCCAAAGGCCACGACTTTCCGAACGTTACGCTGGTCGGCGTCGTCTCCGTGGATGCGGGTCTCGCCATGCCCGACTTTCGCGCCAGCGAACGCACGTTCCAGTTGATTACGCAGGTGGCCGGTCGCGCCGGGCGCGGCACGCTCGCCGGGCGCGTGCTCATTCAAACGTTCCACCCGGAACACTACGCGCTGCGCCACGCCTGCGCGCAGGATTACGACACCTTCTACGAAGAGGAAATCCGCTACCGCGAAAACTTGAGCTACCCGCCCTTCGTCTCGCTCGCCTCGCTGCTCATCCACGGCGAAGACCTGACGCGCGTGCAAACGACGGCGGCGGAAATCCGGCACGCACTCGACCGCGCCAACACCGAGCGCGCCTGTCGCATACTCGGCCCCGCGCCCGCGCCGCTCGCGCGCCTGCGCGGCGAACACCGTTTTCAAATCCTGCTCAAGTCGCGCCATCGCACGCGCATGCGTTCCCTCTTAGACCTCGCGCTGGCGGAGGCGGGCGCGTCGCCGGGCTGCGACCTGAACAGCGTCAACGTAGAGATCGATCCGGTAAATCTAATGTAGGAGAGGCGCGCCGCTCAGTAGAGACCCGTCCGACGGTGAATCCGCAGGCGCACGCCAATTTGTTCGATGAGACTTTCAGAATTAGCGCACCTGACCAGAGCGACCGTCGAAGGCGCGTGCGACGACATCGAGATCACAGGCGCAGCCGGACTCGACGAGGCCGAACCGGGACACGTCGCCTTTCTCGCCAACCCGCGCTACACGCCGCGCGTGCAGACGACGCGCGCCTCCGCCGTCTATCTCGCGGAGGGCGTCGAAGCGGGCAGAACGGACATCGCCGTCGTGCGCACGCCCGATCCTTATCTCGCTTACACGCGCGCCCTGCGCCTCTTTCATCCCGAACCGGGTTTTGCGCCGTTCGTCCATCCGTCGGCGGTCATTGATCCTTCGGCGCGCGTGGACGAGCGCGTCTGGATCGGCGCGTGCGTCGTCATCGGGCGCAACGTGGAGATCGCTTCGGGCGTGCGCATTTATCCGAACGTGACGATCTACGACGGCGTGCGTATCGGTGAAGATTCCACGCTCCATTCCGGCGTCGCGCTCCGCGAAGGGACGCAGATCGGCGCGCGCGTCCGTATCCACAATAACGTGGTCGTCGGCTCGGACGGTTTCGGCTACGCGAAGGACGAAGACCGTCGCTGGCTGAAAATTCCGCAGGCGGGGCGCGTCCTGATAGCAGACGACGTGGAGATCGGCGCGGGCACGACGATCGATTGCGCTTCGGTCGGCGAGACGCGCATCGCGCGCGGGGCAAAAATTGACAACCTCGTACAGATCGGCCACTCCTGCACAATCGGCGAAGACACGCTCTTGTGCGCGCAGGTCGGCCTCGCCGGGAGTTCGCACATCGGCAACCGCGTCATCCTCGCCGGTCAGGCGGGCGTGGCCGGTCACCTCACCATCGGCGACGACTGCGTGCTCACGGCCAAGAGCGCGACCAGCCACGACGTTCCCGCGGGCAAAATGCTCTCCGGCATCCCTGCCTTCGACAACCGCGACTGGCTGCGCTCGACCGCCGCCTTCCGCCGCCTCGGCGACATGCAGCGCACGATCCGACAGCTCGAAGCCCGCCTCGCCGCGCTCGAAAAATCCTCCCCCGGTGATTGATTCAAAAGTTTGCCCGAAAAAAATTCCACTGACTATAAATTCTTCTTGACAGACGGGAGGCGCGCCGACAATAATACGTCTTGAAATTGGATTTCAATTTCGCCTAAAGGCGAAGTGAATCCGAAATAGAAGCAATTATTACAATTTATCAGGAGTTAAGACGTTGAAATCCTCGAATCGCGCCTCGGCACACGTCCTTCCTTCAAGCCACGAAGATCAACAAGTCGAAGTTATTCTCGAAGATGGAACCGGCCTCGTCGCGTTGCGCCTCTCAACTTGGACGGAGGGTCTCGGCTGGTGTACGCAGAAGACCATCCGGCTCGACGGCGAACAACTAGACGACCTGCACCATGCGATCAGCGTCGCCCGGCATCGCCTTAACCGGCGGCGCGTAGAGGACGGGCAGTTCAGACCCGCCGCGCAGATCATCCAACTCCCCACCGTCGCCTGAAACTCGGGCAGCAGCGAAAACTAAAGAAACAGGCAGCGGGCAGACTCGACATCTGCCCGCTGCCTGTTTTAATTGACAGCCGCTCGGCTTGCCCTGATTCCCTCGCCCGGCTTTTTTCAGCCGACCTGTTTGAGCGTGATCCGTTCCGTCGTGACGCTGGCCTTACGCTCGGAGGTCAGTTTTTCGAGTTCTTCGACGTGTAACTTCTCGTTGTAGATGCGTTCTTCGAGTTGAAAGCGCGTCGGCAGTTCGTCGTCGCCGCAGGCTTCCCACGCGGTCATGTACGCGGCGAGCGCCTCGCGTTCCATCTCCAAATCCTGACGCAGCATGTCGATCAGTTCGGTTGACTGGCGGATCATGGCCGGTTCGACCGTCGGCACGCCGCCGAGCGCGACGATCTTGTCTCCGAGCGTGATGGCATGTTCCTGCGACTCCTCGCCCTGCGAGCGAAAATATTTGCGATAGACTTCGCGTTCAATGCCCGTCACGAGAAAGCTGTGCTGCATGTACTGTATGACCGCGCCGAGTTCGAGACTGAGCGCGCGGTTTAAAGCGTCAATTAAATTAGTGTTTGCCATCAGGTTCAAGCCTCCCGCGAAGAATCCTTCATGTGTCTAAGTGCAGGCGGATGTTACCGCGCGAAACGCCGCCTGTCAAGGTAACTATTGAAATAATTAAACTTAACAATGAAATTCGTTTTCAGTTGCAAAAAGGACGGCGGATTTTGGCTCTTGTGGGCGGGCGTTTTGCGAGTTCGGAGTTGGTTTTGAAAACAACCGGCGGTCTTGAAAGGAAGCGACGGCGAGAGTCGTGGCTTACGTCACAGAACCGCCGTCAATGATGACGATCTCGCCGTTCATGAAGCTGTTGCGGTCGCTGACCATGAAGGCGGCAAACTCGGCCAGTTCTTCCGGGCGACCCAGTTCGCCGCGCGGCGACCAGCCCTTGTGCATTTCCAGCAGGTGTGGCGGCAGGGTGTGCGCGAGTTCGGTGTCGAAGATTCCGGCGGCGATGGCGTTGACGGAGACGTTGAAGTTCGCCGCCTCGCGCGAAAGGCATTTCGTGA
>DASPJG010000742.1:0-3869 GCA_035628755.1 Pyrinomonadaceae bacterium | reverse complement strand
CGCGTGCTCGGATTGCTCGGCGTCAAGTCGCTCGTCTTGACGAACGCGGCGGGCGGGCTGAACAACTCGTTCAAGCAGGGCGCGCTGATGTTGATTAGCGACCACCTGAACTTGATGGGCGTAAACCCGCTGCGCGGCGCGAACGACACACGCTTCGGCACGCGCTTCCCCGACATGTCTGACGTGTACGACCGCGTATTTCAAGAAGCCGCCATCTGCGAAGCGCAGGCGATGAAGATCGAACTCAAGCGCGGCATCTACGCCGCCCTCTCCGGCCCCAGCTACGAGACGCCCGCCGAAATACGCATGCTGCGCTCTCTCGGCGCGGACGCCGTCGGCATGAGCACCGTGCCGGAGGCCATCGTCGCGCGCCACATGGGTCTCAAAGTGCTCGGCATCTCGTGCATCACGAACATGGCCGCGGGCGTGCTCGACCGCCCGATTGACCACGCCGAAGTGATGGAAACCGGCGAACAGGTGCGCACCATTTTTACGGAATTGCTGCGCCGGACAATACCGAAATTATCGTGAATCGTGAATCGTGAGTCGTGAATAGAAAAGACTGTTTTCATCTATTCACGATTCACGATTCACGATTCACGAGGAGCGAAGCGACTGAATGATCATCGGAATTTGCGGGGGCACGGGGTCGGGAAAGACGACCGTGGCGAACAAGATTCTGCAATCGGTGAGCGCGAACGAGGTGGCGTTCATCCAGCAGGACTCTTATTATCGCGACCTCGACCAGATGCCGCTCGACTACAAGCATCAGGTGAACTTCGACCACCCGGACGCGCTCGACAATGATCTGATGGTGGAGCACGTTCGCGAGTTGAAGGCGGGGCGGGCGGTCGAACTCCCGATCTACGATTTCAAGAACCACCTGCGGCGCAAAGAGACGCTCAACATGCAGCCGAAGTTGATCACCATTATCGAAGGCATCCTCATCTTTAACGAGAAGCGGCTGCTCGAAGAGATGGACATCAAAGTGTTCGTGGACACGCCCGACGACATACGCTTCATTCGCCGCCTGCGCCGCGACATCGCCGAGCGCGGGCGCACGGTTGATTCCGTCATCGAACAATACCTCGCCACCGTCCGCCCGATGCACATGCAGTTTGTCGAACCGTCGAAACGCTGCGCGGACGTGATCATCCCCGAAGGCGGGCACAACATGGTAAGCATCGGCCTGCTCAGCGGAAAGATTCGCGAGCGTCTGGCCGACGAGCAGGGGCGGCGTCGCAGCAGCAGCAGTAACGCCGTGGTCGGCAATTGAGTGAGAAGAGGAGCACAGGAAGGGTTTGACTACAACCGGAGTTGAAGAAACGATTATTGAGGCGGCGACGAGCGCGCGCGATTGTGCGCTGGCGCAGTTCTCGAAGTTCTGCGTCGGCGCGGCGCTCGAAGCCGAGGACGGGACGATTTACACGGGCTGCAACATCGAAAGCGCGGCCTACGAACTGACCATGTGCGCCGAGCGCGTGACGATCTGGAAGGCCCTCTCCGAGGGCGCGCGCAAATTCAAACGCATCGCGGTTGTGGCCGACACGGAACGCCTCACGCCGCCGTGCGGCGCGTGCCGCCAGATCATCTGGGAATTTTGCGGCGACATTCCCGTCGTGCTCGCCAACCTGCGCGGCGACACCGAGACGCTGCAAATGGCCTTCCTTTTGCCGCGCCCCTTCGAGGCGGATTTTCTGGATGAAACCAGCGAAGAAGGTCAAGACCGCTGACTAAAGTTTTCCCCGTCTTCCTTTGCGTCTTTGCGTGAAATTTAATCTCGCAAAGGCGCAAAGACGCAAAGGAAAATGGAGAGAAGGCAGCCTGATTGCTTTTGGTAATGAACTTAATAAAGGCTGAAATAACCGGCGTGATGAAACTATCTCGAACTCTTTGGCGGCGAGTGTTAGTAGGTCTTCTCCTGTGCGCTTTCGTCTGCGCGCCGAGCGCGAACGTCGAAGCCTCCGCCCCGAGGCGTGTTGATCTCGTGGTGCGCGGCGGGACGGTCGTGACGATGGACGGGCGCGGGAGTTTGATCGAGGATGGCGCGGTGGCCGTGCATCGCGGGCGCATCGTGGCCGTGGGACGGCGCGCGGACGTTGACAGGGATTTCGCGGGGCGCGAGACGATTGAGGCGCGCGGGCGCGTCGTGATGCCCGGCCTCATCAACGGCCACACGCATGTGCCGATGACTTTGTTTCGCGGGCTGGCAGACGATCTAGACCTGAACGAGTGGCTCACCAAATACATCTTCCCGGCGGAAGCGAAAAACGTGACGGAGGACTTCGTTCGCGTCGGCACGCGGCTCGGCCTCGTCGAGATGATTCGCGGCGGCACGACGACCTACTGCGACATGTACTACTTCGAGGACGCCATCGCCGACGAGACGGCGAAGGCGGGCGTGCGCGGCGTGCTGGGCGAGACGGTGATCGATTTTCCGGTGGCGGACAACAAGACTTTTGCGGAAGCGATGGCCTACACGGAGAAGTTTATCGTGAAGTGGCGCGGGCACGCGCTCATCACGCCCGCCATTGCGCCGCACGCGCCTTACACCGTTTCGGAGGAACATCTCAAGGCCGTGCGCGCGCTGTCGAACCGCCTGCGCGCGACCGTCTTGATTCACGTCGCCGAGACGCGGAAAGAAGTTGAAGATGTGACGCGCGACCACAATGCTTCGCCGGTCGCTTATCTGGCGCGCATCGGGTTTTTGTACGACCGCGTGATCGCCGCACACATGGTTCACCTGACGACGGAAGAGATCGAGTTGTTGAAGCGTTTCGGAGTGGGCGCGGTGCACAACCCGCAATCGAACATGAAGCTGGCGTCGGGCGTGGCGCGCGTGCCGGAGATGCTCAGGGCGGACTTGAGTCTGGGGCTGGGGACGGACGGTGCGGCCTCGAACAACGACCTGAGCATGTGGGAGGAGATGGACACGGCGGCGAAGTTGCACAAGCTGACGACGAACGATCCGCGCGTGGTGTCGGCGCGTGAGGTGTTGGAGATGGCGACGATTCGCGGCGCGCGCGCTCTGCATCTCGAACGCGACATCGGCTCGCTGGAGAAGGGCAAGCGCGCCGACCTGATCGTCGTAGACATGGACGCGCCGCACCAGACGCCGATGTACAACGTCTATTCGCATCTGGTTTATGCCACGAAGGCCAGCGACGTGAGAACCGTTGTGATCGAAGGGCGCGTGGTGATGCGCGACCGTCGTCTCCTGACGCTCGACGAAGAGGCCGTCAAGCGCGATGCGCGTGTGTACCGCGCGAGGATTTCCGAGAGCCTCGCCCCGGCTGCCGCGAGTCCGGCTGCGCCGCCGGAGAGAGGCGGCGGCGCGCCGCAGACGCGTAATCCGGCGCGACCGGCACGGAAAAAACCGGCGCGGCGGAGTTGATTGATTGGCGACGACGGGCGATAATATTCGCGCTGATCACGGATCATCCTTCAAGCGAGCGTCAACGCTCGCTTTCACATTTATGGAGTTGTCAATAGTGAAGGAAAGTCGTCTCATACGTTCTACGCCATACCTCGTTAAAGCAAGTTTCACCCTACTCATCATCGTCGCCTCCGTGCCGGCCTTACGGGCGCAGACTCCGGCGAGCGAGCTAAACGCCGACGGCATCCAGCGGCGCGTCACGCGCGCACGCGCTTTGGCGGCGGCGGGCAATCTCCCTGCGGCGCGCAGCGAACTCGAAGCCCTGCAACGCACGGCGGGCGTTGACCCGTCGGTGCGTGAAATCACGCTCGTGCTGCTCGCCGGAATCTACATCGATCAGGCCGATTACACTTACGCCGAGAATCTATTGAATACCGCGTTTGCCGCGCGTGCGACGGGCGGCGAGAGCGCGGCGCGCGCTTACTTCGTGCTG
>DASPJG010000741.1:0-3497 GCA_035628755.1 Pyrinomonadaceae bacterium | reverse complement strand
CGGGGTTGTGGTGGTGCTGCGCGAACGCAGGCACGGACGCGAGGGCCAGCATTAAAACGAGTAGACGTAATTTCATCCCGCAACTCTCCCGTTCTTGAAACTAACCCCTTGAAATTTTTAACGCGAGGAAAGACGGCGGCGGGGATCACTCGAACGGCGGGGCGTTGAGGCCCGATAGAGATTGGGGTGTAGTTCGCCACTAAGCGGCATTGCTCAGGCGGGAGAGCGTGTCATTGGAAAATTGTAAAACTTGGATGACTTGCTCGCGCGTGACGGTAGGGAAGTTATCGAGGAACTCATCTATCGAGAGGCCGGCCGCGAGGCTGTCAAGCAGCGCCGTGACGGGCACGCGCGTCCCGCGGAAGACGGGATTGCCGGGTCTCTGACGACGGGCAGGTGCGCCATCTGTTCATCCGCAAAAGTCAGCACGGCCGTGCGCCGCGTCCGGCGAACCTTGATAGGCTCCCCCCAAGCTGAAGCGTCATCAGCCTGTGCCGTCACCAGTTCGTCAATCTCCTCTTCGGTGAGTGCCTGTTTCTTTCTGCTCATATTTCCCATCCCGTAATGATCCTAACGACGTTGCCGGGTTTCAACTGATAGATGATCTTCAGGTGGCGACCGCCGAAGGTGCGACCGATGAGTTGGTGACGGTCTCGGTAAGACCTGTTCCGGCGCACCTCGAAGTCGGAGAAGAAGCATTCCACCGCCTCGTCAAAGGTAATGCCGTGCGCGGCCAGTTTATCGCTCTCGAAGTCATACTAGAAGTCTGACGGCGCGAAGCCGCCCCACTTGACCATCACTCATTGACCTTGAGGACGGCGAGGAAGGCTTCCTGCGGGATTTCGACGCGCCCCACGCGCTTCATGCGCTTCTTGCCCTCTTTCTGCTTTTCGAGGAGCTTGCGCTTGCGCGAGATGTCGCCCCCGTAGCACTTGGCGATGACGTTCTTCCCCAACGCCTTGACCGTCTCGCGGGCGATCACCTTGTTGCCGATGGCGGCCTGAATCGGCACTTCAAAGAGTTGGCGCGGGATGAGCTGGCGCATCTTCTCAGCCAGCACGCGGCCGCGCGACTGCGAGGTGGCACGGTGGACGATGACGGACAGCGCGTCCACCGGCTCGCCCGCGACCATCAGGTCGAGCTTGACGAGGTCGCTGTCCCAGTAGTCCGTGAAGTGGTAGTCGAGCGACGCGTAGCCGCGCGAGACGGACTTCAGACGGTCGTAGAAGTCCAGGACGATCTCGTTCAAGGGCAGCTCGTAGACGAGCATCACGCGCTTCTCGGCGATGTACTCGAACTTCTTCTGCACGCCGCGCTTCTCTTCGAGGAGCGGGAGGATGCCGCCGAGGTAGTCGTCCGCCGACAGGATCGTGGCCTCGATGACCGGCTCCTCGATCTTGGCGATGCGGACGGCGTCCGGCATCTTCGCGGGCGAATCGACTTCCAAGACCTCGCCGTCGGTCGTCGTCACGCGGTAGCGCACGCCCGGCGCGGTCGTGATCAGGTCGAGATCGAACTCGCGCTCAAGGCGCTCCTGCACGATCTCCATGTGGAGCAGGCCGAGGAAGCCGCAACGGAAACCGAAGCCGAGCGCGACGGAGCTTTCGGGCTCGTAGAAGAACGAGGCGTCGTTCAGCCGCAGCTTGTCGAGCGCGTCGCGCAACTCCTCGTACTGGTTGGCCTCGACGGGGTAGAGCCCGGCGAAGACCATCGGCTTGATCTCCTGGAAGCCGGGGAACGGTTCTTTCGTCGGCCGCGCGGCCTCGGTGACGGTGTCGCCGATCTGAACGTCCGCCACCGTTTTGATCGAGGCGGTGAAGAAGCCGACCTCGCCGGCCGAGAGGCTGTCGATGGGCGTCGGGCGCGGGCGGTTGACGCCGATCGCTTCGACCTGGTAGTCGCGGCCCGTGTTGAAGAAGCGAATCTTCATCCCCGGCTTGATCGTCCCGTCGATGACGCGGAAGAGGACGATGACGCCGCGGTAAGAGTCGTACCACGAGTCGAAGATGAGCGCCTTGAGCGGCGCGTCCGCAGAGCCTTTCGGGTGCGGGATGTAGCGCACGATGGCTTCGAGCACGTCGGGCACGCCCTCGCCGGTCTTCGCGCTCGTGAGCACGGCGTTGTGCGTGTCCAAGCCGATGACGTGCTCGATCTGCTCCAGCGCCTTCTGCGGCTCCGCGCCCGGCAGGTCGATCTTGTTGACGACGGGGATGAGTTCGAGGTTGTTCTCGATGGCGAGGTAGGTGTTGGCGAGCGTCTGCGCCTCGACGCCCTGCGACGCGTCGACGACGAGCAGCGCGCCCTCGCAGGCCGAGAGCGAGCGCGAGACCTCGTAGGAGAAATCTACGTGGCCGGGCGTGTCGATCAGATTCAGGACGTACTGTTGCCCGTCGCGCGCGCGGTAGTCGAGGCGGACGGCGTGGGCCTTGATGGTGATGCCGCGCTCGCGCTCCAAGTCCATGTCGTCGAGCACCTGCGCTTCCATGTCGCGCTCGCTGACCGCGCCCGTGAGTTGCAGCAGGCGGTCGGCCAGCGTGGACTTGCCGTGGTCGATGTGCGCGATGATCGAGAAATTCCTGATGCGTTCTGGGTTCATAAAAAGCCGTGACAGGTAAACCGTGACAGGTGACAGGAAGGAAACCTCTTGTCACTGTTGACGGTTTACCTGTCACGGCTTTTATAACAAAACGGGCGCTAAACCGCACGCACGCGCCCGCGCGCGGTTCCGCGGGAGCCCGGCGTCGCGGCGGTTGCAACCCCGCCGCGAGAGGCGTATAAGGCTCGGCGGGCGCGGCCGGCGCGTCGGGAGTGAGTGACGCCGGAACGCGAACGCCCCCAGAGCAACCGTACCGATCCGTCGCGGCAGTTTCTGCCCGGCGGGTTTTTCATTTTCGGGGATTCCCGACGACGGAGGAGCGCCGCATGAGCCGGGACACTAAGGAAGAGCACATCTCCCAAAAGACGCTGGTCTGCCGAATCCAAGGCATGGACGAGGCGCGGGTTCGGCGCGACGTGGAGTACCTGTCGGACGACGCGGGCGCTCTCACGCTGGACGTTTACCACCCGCCCGACTGGCGGCGCGGGACGCGGACGCCGGCCGTCGTCATCGTGGCCGGCTTCCCCGATCCGGGGTTCGAGACAAAAGTCGGCTGTAAGTTTAAAGAGATGGGTTCGACCGTCTCCTGGGCGCGACTGATGGCCGCCTCGGGCGTGGCCGCGATCACCTACACGAACCGGGAACCCGCGACGGACGTTCGCGCGCTGCTCCGATTCGTGCGGCGGCACGCCGACGAGTTGGGAATCGACGGCGACAGGACGGGGCTGTGGGCCAGTTCGGGCAACGTCCCCGCCGCGTTGTCGGTTCTGATAGGTGAAGGCGGCGGGCGTCTGAAGTGCGCCGTCTTGTGCTACGGCTACACGCTGGACGTGGGCGGGCCGGCGGGCGTGGCGGAGGCGGCCCGGGCGTGGGGGTTCGTCAACCCGTGCGCGGGCAAATC
>DASPJG010000740.1:0-13716 GCA_035628755.1 Pyrinomonadaceae bacterium | reverse complement strand
CTGCCAACAGCGAGAAGGCAGACTTCAAGCTCTGGGAATGGGATGGAGATGCCGTGCGCCCCGTGTTGCGCGAGGTGGGCACGTTCGACCGTCGCCTCAAGCCCGAAGGCGTCACGCGCGTCTCTTCGGGCAACCACGACTTCACCTTCATCGTCTTCGACACAAGCGGCTACACTTGGGCAGATTAGGCTTCCGCCCGGTCGGGCACGGTGATAGAAAACCCGCCACAGCAAATGATTCCGCGCGCGGAACAATTCAGGGGCGTGCTGGCAGACGAAGGGGGGCATCGGCGTTGAGGCGGCACGGGTCGCCGGGGCTGCCGCCGGACTTCCGCCGCGCCTCCTTCGCAGCCGCGGTCAGCGTCCTTTCGTCCACCCTCACCAGTCCACATTCAATCTCCGCGAGTCTCTGCCGCAACGCCTCGACCTCCGCGCGCAACAGGCCGACCTCCGGGTCGCGCTCTGTTCTCCCCGGCGCGATGCTGGAGAGCCTCGATTGCTGTTCGAGACCGCGAATGCTCGTCTCGATGGAGTAGAAACGCTGTTCGAGCAGGCTGATGCGGCTTTCGATGCGGGCTACGTCCTGCGGCGGGACGGTCGCCGCCTCGCCGGTGATCAACGCCGGTTTTCCCGTGTAGGCGGCCACCGCCGCCACGAGCACCAAGACGAGAACTAAGATCGCCAGCCACCACGACGGGGCTGTGCGGCGCGTTCTGACATTCATCAATGTTTCCTCATTCAGTGGTTGAACTCAAGCGGAACGAATCAATCTCGACGCTTCGCGGTAGCTTAACGTTCGTCGCGGCGTCTCTCTTCGCCGCCCCTCTCTCCGCGTCGCCCCGAACTTCGCCGCTCCTCCATCAACTGCTGAAATTGTCGCCACTGTTCGGGCGTGAGTGTTTGTTGCAGGCGTTCGTCGGCCTGTCGTCGAATCTCTCTCACCTGCGGCTCGGATTCTTTACGCAGTTGGCTTAAACGCTCGCGCGTGTCGTCAAATACCTGCCGCACCTTTGTCTCCTGCTCGGGGTTCAGTTGCAGGCGTTCGAGCATCTGCTCGAACCGCGCCTGTCGAGGCGCGCGGGCGGTGTCGAACCACGCGTGGTAGGCGCGGGGTGCGAGCGCGCCCGCTGCCGCGCCGAGCAGAAAAATGACGAGCGCAGCAAGCCGTAGCTGCCATTTATTTCCAGTGATATTTAACATCCTCACCTCTCCGCATCCGCATCCGATTCGTAAATCGTCGTCAGCAATTGGTCATAACTCAGGTCGTCTTCCGGCAGGCCGCCGCGCGCGAGGATCACCTCTTCCGCCGAATAGACCTGATAGACGGAAGCCGTGTCTGGCTGCGTTGATTCAAGTTGGGGCGCGAAGAAAGTGAACACTGCCAGCGCGGCGACCGTCGCCGCCATTCCCGAGACGAGCGCGCCGGTAGCTCTCCACAACCGCCGGAAACTCAATGCCGATGCCTCGCTGGCTGCGCGCTGCTCGCGCAACGCGGCCAAGACTCTCGTCTGAAAGAAGGGCGACGGCTCGATTTCCGCGACCGCGCGCTCTTTGAGCAGCAGAGCCGAGATTTGCGCCGCCTCGAACGCCCGCAGGCAACCTTCGCAATGGCCGACGTGAGCGCGAACAGTCGCCAGTTCGGTTTCCCCCAGACGGTTGAAAGGGCTGCTCTCAAGAATGTTGATGATGTGTGTGTCTTCTTTCATCCCTCACCTCGGCTTTCAGAACTCTACTTGGGACTTCTTCCTTTTCGCGCGAGCAATTTTTCGACCGCCTCGCGCATCCGCTTCCGGGCGCGGTGCGCCTGCACTTTAACTTTCGATTCAGTCCAGCCCGTCATCTCGACCACTTCTTTAACCGACGATTCCTCGCCATCAATCATCGTCAGCACCAGACGGTCATCCGGCGATAAGTCGTCCATCACGCGGTCGGCCAGATCGGCTGCGACCAGACTTCGCTCAACTGAATCGTGACGCTCGGTTGCCGCACCGGCCAGCTTGTTGTCCAGCCACGTCGCCTCGTCTTCGGTCAGATCGGAGAGCGTCAGTTCGGGATGTCGTTTCGCGCTGCGTAGCAGGTTGAGGCATGTGTTTGTCGTGATGCGCGTCAGCCAGCCTTCCATCGAGCCGCGCCCTTCGTAGGCATCGAGTTGCGTGAAGGCCTTCAGGAAAACCTCCTGCGCCGCCTCTTCGACCTGCTCGCGCCGCCGGAAAAAACGGCTGGCGGTGCGGAAGACGCGCGGGCTATAGCGGCGCATGATCTCCGCGAAAGCGGATTCGTCGCCACTGCGCGAAAGACGCGCCAACTCCAAGTCCGGTGTCTGTTCGTGCCCGTTTGACAGACGGAGACGCTCCTTATGCGGGTGTGCCGGAGGGCGGACTCCAAACGAGTTTGCAGCCGCCGCCCCGGTTGATCAGAGACCTCATCACACCACACAAGCATTCCCCGACACAACATCAGCGACGGCGTTCGTACCTGCGATCATCGTTATCATCGCGGTCGCGCACCCCGTAGGTGTAGATCGCCGAGCCGCCCGCGCCGATGAGCGCGCCGATGAGTGCGCCCTTCTTGCCGCCTGCGAGGCCGCCAATGACCGCGCCCGCGCCCGCGCCGCCCGCCACTGTCAAGACATCGCGGTGCTCCTCCCAGACGGAGCGATCATCGTCGCGCCGATCATAGACGCGCTGCCCGGAGCGGTCGTAATCAGCCCGCCTTGAGTTGTCATAGATTCGATTCTGCGCCGTGCGTTGTGCGTAACGGCCACGAGGCGTCTGCGCCGTCGTCGGCATCACCGCCGCCGCGAGCAGCACCAAACTCATGATTGTTCCAAATACCTTTTTCATACTTCACCCTTTCGCTCAAACGGTTATGAGAGAGACTTCTTTTATTCAGAAAGAATTCGCTCCTCCTCTCGAGAAACTCGTCTCAGCCTCTCGCTAGGTAAGACACCGGCCATCATCGAAAGGTTACACCCGCCGTTTCGGTCTCGCGCGCGGCGGCAAATTATCCTTCCCGTTTCGTAACCGTTCACGCGAAAACGGTGTCTGGATATATGTGGAAGGGTGTTTTGAAGAGGTCTGCATGAGAACAAACAATCAAACTCAATTCATCGTGGCGGTATTCGCGCTGCTGTTGAGCATCGGGTCTGTCTTCGCGCAGGGCGGGGAGGGCACGCCGGGCGACCAGCCTGTCCAGACCGGCTCCGCGCTTATTGATTCGACCAATGAATTCAAAGCCAGCACGCAGGAGTTGCTACGCCTTGAGGAGAACCAAGCGAACAAGGCCGCCGCGCAGCTCGAACAACTCCGGCAACTCTTCGCAGAAGGTCTTATCGCGCGCCGTGAAGTTGAGGAGGCGGAACAATCGCTCGCCGCGACGCGCGCGGGCATAGAAGAAAGGCGCGCGCAGATCGCCGATGCCGAACGCCTCGTAGCGGAGATCGAAGCGTCTGAAAAGGCTGCCGAAGAGTTGGCCGCCGCCCGTAAGGCCGCCGCACAGCAGGCGCCAATCCAGCCTGTCCCACGTGGCAACTACAGCACAAACGCGGTGATCATCCGCTACACGGGGCAGAGCAGTTGGACGGTGGCGAACCTCTCAAACGTGCAGTCCTTCTTCCAGACCACGTTCGGTCGCGCGCTTCCCACCAGCGCGGTCGGCCAGACAGCGACGCACAATCGTCTCGGCTTCGACCACCGCCACGCAGTTGACGTAGCCCTGCATCCCGACAGTGCGGAGGGGCGCGCGCTCATCAACTACCTGCAACGTGCGGGGATCACTTTTATCGCTTTTCGCGCCGCTGTGCCCGGCTCGGCAACCGGGGCGCACATCCACATCGGCAGGCCGTCGCACCGTATCGCATGAGTTTTGGCGGACTTAAAACCGCGACGCCGTCTCGAAACAACAGTCTCGCTTGATAAGACAGGGTGTAACGGAGAGGGTGAAATTGGTGTCTATCTATGTGGGGCAAGTTGAAGCGTGCAGATAAAGTGCAGGCAAACGGCTCAGCGAAAGACCAACAAATTCGGGCGGGATTGGCCGCCACTGGATAAGAACAATGAAGTCACTGAAATTAAAGTTGAACAGGAATAGAAAGCTCTTGATCGCGGTTTTCGCCGTCGCGCTCGTCGCGCTCGCGGGGTATTCATACTGGGGAAGCGGGGCGAGCGCAGCCGAATACATGACGGCGAAAGTTGAGCGCGGCAACCTCCGCAACTCGGTCACCGCGACCGGAACGGTGCAGGCCGTGACGACGGTGCAGGTCGGCAGTCAGGCTTCGGGCACGATTTCCGCGCTTTACGCCGATTTCAACTCGACCGTTAAGAAAGGCCAGGTCATCGCCCAACTCGACCCGTCAACCACTCAGGCGCAAGTCGCACAGGCGCGCGCGAACCTGATACAGGCGCGCGCCGGACTCGAACAGGCGCGGGCGGGCGTCGCGCAATCGCGCGCGGGGATCAGCCAGTCGCGCGCGGGCGTGACAGACGCGCAGGCTAAAGCTCTCGCCGCCCATTCGACCGTGCAAAGCCAGCAGGCGGGCGTTGCGAGCGCGCAGGCCAACCTCGCCGTGCTGAAGGCGCAGTTGGATGATGCCGCCAGCGTTCTCCGGCAGGAAGAGTTGCTGGCGACGAGCGGCGTCGTTTCGCAACGTGAGGTCGAGACGGCGCGGACAAACTATAGGACGGCGGAAGCCCGCTACAATCAAGCTGCCGCCCAAGTGCAGCAGGCACAGTTGAGCGCGCAGTCGTCTTCGAGTTCGGGGATTGTTCAATCGCAGGCGGTGATCGAGCAGGCGCAGGCGCAGGTGCAACAGACTCAGGCGCAGGCGCAGAACGCCACGGCGCAGGTGCAGAACGCGGTCGCGCAGGTGCAGCAGGCCGAAGCCGCTCTCCGTCTCTCCGAGATCAATTTGTCGCACACGACGATCCGCTCGCCGATAGACGGCGTGGTCGTCTCGCGCGATGTGGACGTGGGGCAGACCGTGGCCGCGAGCCTTTCCGCCCCGACGCTCTTTACCATCGCGCAAGACCTCACGCAGATGCAGGTCATCGCCAACATCGATCAGGCCGACATCGGGCTGGTCGAGCAGGCGAAGGGTGCGAACTTCAACGTGGATGCGTTTCCCGGCGAGGAGTTCAAGGGGACTATTCAGCAAATCCGGCTCAACCCGGTGAGCGCGCAGAACGTCGTGACCTACAACGTCGTGATAGACGTTTCCAACCCGGAACAGAAACTCAAGCCGGGCATGACGGCAAACCTGACGATCACGATTGACGAGCGCGACAACGTCGTCAAAGTTCCGAACGCCGCGTTGCGTTTTACGCCGCAGACTTCAGCGGCGCGGGGCGCGCGAAACGGCGCGGGCGGCCAAAACTCACGTCGCGGCGCAGCCCAAACCGGGAATACAGGCGACGCCGGCAGCGCGGCGGGAGAGGGCGCGGGGCGCGGCGAAAATGCGGGCGAGAGGCAGAGAGTCACGCCGCCCACATCGCCCGTGCTCGCGGGTCAGACGCGCCGCGTCTGGGTGATGGGGCAGGACGGCCAGCCGCAGCCGCGCCGGATCACCGTCGGACTCAGCGACGGCACTGCGACCGAAGTTACCGGCGGCGATTTACGCGAGGGCGAGACCGTCATCACCGGGCAGACCATCTCAGGCGCGGGCGGTAGTGCGCAGAGTAACAGCCAGACCGCGCCCGGATTCGGCGGCGCGCCGCGCGTCGGCGGTGGCGGCGGACGAGGCCGACGTTAATTCAACGACACGGCAACTCGCCGGTCAGAGAGCAGACGCCGACGCACCACAGGCGGCATCGGCGTCCGCTTTACTTAACAGATGAACGCGAAGGAAGAGAGCCAAACCATGTCAGCGATATTAGAGATCGAAGCGCACGAGGTTGATTTAAGCCTCGATGTCAAAGCGGGTGGCGTGCGAAACGCTCCGCGGGCGGAAGCGCGACCGGTCATTCAGTTGGAAGGGATACATAAAACCTACGCAATGGGCGATGTCGAAGTCCACGCCCTGCGCGGCGTCTCTTTGGAGATCGGCGCGGGCGAGTTCGTGGCGGTCATGGGCACGTCCGGTTCGGGCAAGTCAACGCTGATGAACATCATCGGCTGCTTAGATCGCCCGACACGCGGCGCGTACATCCTCGACGGCGAGGATGTATCCGAAATGTCGAAGGACGAGCGCGCCGATATACGCCTGCAAAAGATCGGCTTCGTCTTTCAGGGTTTCAATCTTCTCTCGCGCACTTCGGCTCAAGAAAATGTCGAACTGCCGATGTTGTATGCGGGCGTCGAAGCGTCCGAGCGACGCGGGCGCGCATCCGATGCGCTCGTCGCGGTGGGGTTGGCGGGGAGAGAGCAGAACCATCCGAACCAGCTTTCGGGCGGGCAGCAGCAGCGAGTCGCTATCGCGCGCGCGCTCGTCAACAATCCCGCGCTCATTCTCGCAGACGAGCCGACGGGCGCGCTCGACTCGCGCACCTCGGTTGAAGTAATGGAAATTTTCCAGCGTCTCAATCGTGAACGCGGCATCACGCTTGTTCTCGTCACGCATGAGCCAGACATCGCCGAATATGCCGACCGGGTAGTGGTCTTCAAAGACGGCAGAATCATCAGGGACGACAAAACCAAAAACCGGCGCAACGCCTCGGAAGAATTGTTGCTGCTGCCGTCAACCGACGAGGAAGATAACTGAGAGACCTTGAGGGGCTGACAGATTTATGAACATCTCAATGATCATTCGTATCGCCTTCCGCGCGCTCATGCGCAACAAATCGCGCGCGGCTCTGACCATGCTCGGCATCATCATCGGCGTCTCAGCCGTGATTGCGATGGTGAGCATCGGGCAGGGCGCGCAAGCCTCCGTGCAGGCGCAGATCGAAGGCATGGGCACGAACCTGCTGTTCATCAGCGCGGGTTCGCAGAACGTCGGCGGCGTCAGAAGCGGCACGGGCGACACGGGCACGAACACGCTCACGGTCGCAGACCTCGAAGCCATCCGGCGCGAAGTGCCGAGCGTGGCGATGGTCAGCCCGTCGGTCAACGCGCGCTCGCAACTCGTCGCCGGAAACCTGAACTGGAGCACGCAGGTTCAGGGCGTCAGCGAGGAACTGCCGGGCATACGCAAGTGGACGGTTGCTGCCGGTGAGTTTTTCACCGAGACGGAAGTGCGCAGCGCGGCGCGCGTCATCGTTCTGGGTCAGACCGCAGCCGACAACCTGTTTCCCGGCATAGACCCTATCGGGCAGACGCTCCGTGTGATGAATTTGCCTTTCCGGGTCGTCGGCGTCATGGCGCGCAAGGGGCAAGACCCGCAGGGGCGCGATCAGGACGATACGGCCTTCGCGCCTTACACCACCGTGCAGAAGAAAATTTTAGGCAGCACGCGTCTCCAGTCCGCCAATATTTCCGCCATCTCACAGGACGCAACCTACACGGCGCAACAGCAGATCACAGACCTTCTGCGCCAGCGGCATAAACTGTCCGCGGACGCGCCGAACGATTTCACCGTGCGCAACATGTCCGACGTGGCGGAGACGGCGAACGAGACCAACAGCATCATGACCACGCTTCTGGGCAGCATTGCGGGCGTGTCGCTGCTGGTGGGCGGCATCGGAATTATGAACATCATGCTCGTCTCCGTGACAGAGCGCACGCGCGAGATCGGCATTCGCATGGCAATCGGGGCGCGCTCGTCAATCGTGCGCACGCAATTCCTGATCGAATCCATCGTGCTCAGTTCGACCGGCGGGCTGATCGGAATCCTGCTCGGCGTGGGCGTGTCTCTTGCCATCCCGGCATTGCTCGGTTGGGCGACGCTCATTTCTCCCGCTTCAATTATCGGCTCGGTGATCTTCTCGGCGGCGGTCGGCATTTTCTTCGGCTACTACCCGGCGCGCAAAGCCGCCGCGCTCGACCCGATTGAAGCCCTGCGTTTCGAGTAATCTAAAAACAGACCGGCGAGAGTCGAATTCGACTCTCGCCGGTCTGTTTTTAATAGACGAGTGAAGCACAGAGGGCTTGCGAACCCTCCGCATGTTTAGCTCTGGCCGGGGGCTTCCGTGACGGCCTTGAACGCATCAACGATGCCCTTGCCGTAGAAGTTGTTGTAGCCCGCGTCGCCCTGACATCTCTGGTTGGCCGCTTCGACTTGCGTGCCGGCGGGCAGCGTGCCGATAGGGAAGACCGTGAAGAAATTGACCTCTCTCGGCTCCGGGCATGGCTGGTTATTCGCCGTCTGTTGAAGGTATGCCTCAACCTGCTGCGGCGACATGTGCAGTTTCTTCGAGTTGTCGGCGGTGAAATCGCCGTACTGCGAGATGATCAAAGCGCACACGCCCGCGGCGTTCGGGCAGGCCATCGAAGTGCCGCTGGCGAAGGCGTAGGCGTTAGGCCCGAAAACTTCCTGCGCCCACGCGCCGAGCACGCTTCCGCCGCCCAGCGGGTTTGCCGCAGAGGTGGCCTGAACGCCGAAGTCGCCGCCCGGCGCGCTGATGTCCGTCTTGCCCACGCCGTAGTTGCTGTAAGAAGCCTTGATGTTGAAATATCCGGTCGCCGAAACGCCGATCACGCCCGGCAGTTCTCCCGGCACTTCAATGAAGTCGCGGAAGAAGTCGCCGTCGCTGACGTTGAAGCTGTCATTGCCTAAGGCCGCGATGGGCGTGACGCCGTTTTCCCGTGCGAAGTTGGACGCCCTCTGGACGAGCTTGATGAGAGCGTTAGAGTTCTGGTCGGCGCGGCGCAGGTAGGTTCCGAGGCTCATGGAGGCAACGTCAAACCTGTTGATGCCGGAATAGATCAGAGCCTGCGCGAGTGCGACGAAGCTGCCGGTGCCGTTATCGCCTAACACCTTCAAGGCGACAAGCCTCACTCTCGGCGCAACGCCCGAGATGCCCCTGCCGTTGATCGGCGCGCCGACTGCGCTCAGACACCAAGAACCATGCCCGTTCTTATCGTCCCACGCGGCGGGGTTGGGGTCGCCGTTGATGCCAAATGCCGGGTTGATAAATGAACGGCTCCGGGCGAAGTCGAGATTCGGCGCGATGTCCTGATGCGGGACGGTTAAAACGTCTGCGCCCGTGTCGAGCACGGCCACCACCACGTCGGGACGCCCCTGCTGCACCGAGTATGACCCCTGATTAGATGCCCTCATGCGCTTCTTGTCCCACTGGAACGGATAGAAGGGCTCCGAGCCCGTTTGCGTGTCATCACCCGGCGCTTCAACCGGCCCATCACCTAAAGCCACGACCCCCATCTCCTCCGGGGTGGGAATCATTTGGACGGGAACGTCTAAGGCCACGTCGGAGACCTGCGCGTCCGCGCTCGCGATCTCGGTCGCGAAATTCGGGTTGCTCGAAGTAGCCACCACCGCGCCGATCTCGTCCAGACGGGTAACCACCTGTCCGCCCATCTGGATCACTTTGTTTTCAGCGTTTTTAGGAACGGAACTTTGCGAATGGTAGATGATCACGTAACGTTTCGTCTCGCTTTGCGCGGCGGCTCGTGTGCCGCCGAACCGGGTTAAAGGAAAGGGGGCGCACAGCAGCGCAAAAAGTAAGAGCGTTAGAGAGAAATAGGCGAAGGTTCTTTTCATCATCTGAACTCCATATCGTTAGTGGAAGTGATGCGCTGTCTGCAAATTGCGCAGCGCGAGGTTACGAGCGAAGGCCAGAGTGCGATAGATGTAGGCGAGCTACAGACTCCGGGAACAACCTTCAGCTGCATGTATTGAGGGAGGCAGCATACAGAAAACTGTGTGGGGGGTCAATGCGTTCCGGGCAGTGCAGAGTTAGTTAAGCGGCGCACAAAGTCTCAACTCTACGCCGCTTCCTGAGCGAGGACGCCGCCGCAGAGAACCCTCATTGCCTTGAGACGCGCCGCACAAGATTTCACACTCAACACATCCATGAGGGTTGCGTTGAAATCGAGTCCGATAACCAATGACGCACAAGCAAGGTCATTATCGGACTCTAGAAGTTAAGGCTGCGGTTTGTGCTCGAAGTAATGCGGTAGTGCAGGTTTTGATCAGGTCGCTTTTGGTTGCGGAATCTCTAAGTGGTAGCCGGGGTCGAGCGGCGGCGTAATGAACTTGCTCACACGCTTGTCAGCTCTAACCGCCTTCTCAAAAGCCGCCTTCCTTGCTATCGAAGAAGGCGCGACATCAAAGACGCATAAAATATTGGGGTCGGCGGCGTGGTGGGAAACCTTTGTCGGCCCGATAGCGATAATCTTTGCTTCCATCGCGGCCTTGATCTCGATGGGAGTCTTCTTGGCCGCCTTCGCTTTTACGTATTCGTCAATTACAGAATCGCCCGCCGCCGCGTAGAGTTTCTTCTGTGCGGCCACGCTCGTCGCCTCGATGTTATTGAACATCACTCTGGCTTGATCCGCTGGCGTGCGAGACGTAGAAGAAATTACAGCAGTGCTTATCCCCGCCGCCAGCATGATGTCCTCAAGCACTTTTAACGAGTAGTTTGTGACATTTTCCTTCTTAGCTTTCGAACCAAATTTGATTTCTACCGGCATGGGTTGTCTCCTGAATCGTTAGAAGATGGTGTGAGGCGAAGAGAGCATACGAGGCTCGATCACTTCACCGGTTGAACCAGTGTAGTTCGGGTGTGAACTAATAGGCGAAGGACTAGCAAATGTCAAGATTTACGCGTGAGCGATCAAGCATCTTTCTGATTGGAAGCGGCAGGCACGGCAGTTCATCCGAGCGGTCGTCGCACTTTCGTCTCACACTTCAATCCGAGTGGCCGAAGTAAGGATGAAATAGCGGGTGGCGTTACTGCAAGCCGACGATCATCGGCTTGCAGTAACGTTTGCGCCGGAACTGTTCAACGCATGTAAGGGGCGACATTCTCCGCCACCGTTCTGAACTCCTTCTCTGTCAGCGGCAGACGACGAAATGCCTCCCAGGCATCTTTCGGGGAGTCGTTCGAGAAGCCGGGAACTCGATCCGATGCAAACAAGACACGTTGCAGCCCAAACTGGCGCAACCGTCGGGCGACGAGTTCCAACGTTTCGGGACGGGTATTGCGCGTCACCATACTCGCTACGTCTACAAAAACATTCTTCATTCGCGGGTCGCTGTTTGCAGCGGCATTCGCGTAGACCTCAAAGGCGTCGTCCGAGTGATAGTTCGGCCCTGATGCCGCCATATGCGCAATCTGGATCGGGATGTTCGGCGCTGCCGGGAGAACCTGATTCAAGAAAGCCTCGGAGTGTTCGCGCCCATACTTACCGGTAGTCCACAGGTGAATCAAGACCGGAAACCGTTTCTCATCGGCGGCGCGAAAAACCGTGCGGAGTTTTTCTATATGTTGAGGGTTCAGCACGTCCACCAGAGAATTTCCCAAGTGCAGCTTCAAGCCTTTGAAACTCGGATTTTTAGTACAGCGGTTAAGCTCCTCAAGCGCGTAGTCCTTAAGTGGGTTGAAACTGCACAACCCGACGAGACGCGTGGGAAAGCGCGCCACCTGCCCGGCAACCCAGTCATTCTCCGCGCGCACGTTTGCATATTCGTCCCCCTCAACCTTTCGCCGTGGATTACCAAACCAAAAGGCAACGGAAAGTACCGCCGCACGCTTGACCGCTGCGGCATCCATTTCCGCAATAAGCTGTTCGACTGTGATCGCCTTCGCCACGGGAGGGCCGTTTAGAGTAAAAGTCTCGGAGGAAATTCGCCACTTCGCGTCCGCGCCCTTTCTGATGACATAAAGAAAGTTGGACACGTATTCGGCGGATGCGCCTTGCATTACCGCTTCATAACCGGCGATGTAGCCTGATGAGCCGTCTACCTCGTATGCGGTCGGCAGTAAACGGGCGATGACCGTGCTGTCGATCACATACCTGATCCCACGCTCGCCCCGAAGCCAGGTAGGGCCTGTCGGATTCAGCACGAGCACATCCTTCGTATAAAGATCGGCGAGGGCCGTCGGATTTTTTTCTCTCCCACCGAACTGCTCTTTATCCAGCAACAGGCGTTTGAGATGGTCCGGCAGTTCGACGACAGGCATGAGCGGTTCTGTCACCAGCCTTGAGGCGTTCAAGCTCCAGATATGCGTATGATGATCTGCGTGCGGCACAATTAACTGTGGCGCGGGGCTGTTCGATTGCTGGGCATCAATTTTCCCACTTCCAGCATTTGCTTCGTTACTGCTATCGAGAGCCGTCCTGTTACGCGTTGTTTGACTCAGAGGGTTAGAAGGCAGAGTTGCCATCATGGTCAGGGCAAGAATCAGGATCAGTTTCATGGAATCTCTCCAATGCGCGTCAGTGGTTTGGGGCAAAGCGGCGAACGTCCGGGAGATATTCGCCATCGCTGCACTGGCGAGAGGTATGCCACGTCGTCAATTCACACACCTACCTTCGATTGGCGGGAGTTTCTTCAAAAAAGCAGATGACCCCGTTTCGCAATCACTCCGCTTCCGGGATTACTCAATTCCAGAAACAGTTATCGAGTTGAAGCGGGATGATATTTCGGCAAATGTTTATCGCCCGGAGCAAGGTGGACTAATGAGCAACGGAGAGGATAGAGCCAGCCGATTTTGAGAAGCCGTGGCTAGCAATCACGGCTTCCCTTTTTATTATGGACATCTAATCTACAAATGATTAAGCATTTGCCACTCTGACTGACAAGCCATCATTTCCGGTCAAATTGGTCAATCTGCTTTATATAGATTTCCGCCTCATTGATGAAGCCTCAGCCGTAAGTCTCAGTAATTTCCACATTTCCCCGCGCAAACCTTCGTGGCACACCGCTCGCTATCTGTGTAGCGGCTCGAACCGTCTCGTGTCGATCTTTACAGATAAGTTCTCAGTCACCGATAAGAGCCTGCGCTTCGTGAAAACAGGAGCGGGCATGCACTTACCAGCCTAAGTTCCTCCCGGCAGAGGGATATGGCAGTGGGAGTTACCGAAGGACAATAGATATGAAAAAACTCAAGTATCCCCTGCCCCTCAAGCGGGTGATGACACTTGCCCTCCTCTGTGCCCTATGCGCAAGTCTGCTGCTCTCAACCTATCCCACACAAGGCTCCGCTAAAGAAGTAAGCATCGAGAGTTCCGCCGATAAAATTTCGGGTGAAGTGAAGAAGCTGGACAAAGACTTTAACGCCGACGCCATCCTTCAACTCAACGGCACTATGAGCACCATGCTGAGCGACTATATCAAGAAGAACATCAGCTTGAAGGAGTCGTTCCCGAATCTCAATGCCTACGCCATCAAGCTCAAGGTTTCTCTGGCTGCCGAGTTGGTAAAGTTCCCCGAAGTGTCCTTCATCTCTATAGACAAAGAAGTTAAGAAGCTCGGCCATGTATCGCGCACGACCGGCACGGACGCGGCGCGAAATCTGGGCGGGAAAACCACCTACGACGGGGCAGGCATCGGTATTGCCGTGCTCGATTCCGGCATTGATACGACCCACAAGTCTTTTTTCGACGGCAAGATTTCGAGCGTCTCCTACAGCCAAGATTTCACCGGCGAGAACCGCACGGACGACCCCTTCGGCCACGGCACGCACGTCGCTTCGGCAATCGTGGGCAGCCTTTCCCTCCAGAGCGGGGCTTACGGCGGCATCGCGCCGAGGGCTCGCGTCGTGAACCTTAGAGTGCTCAATTCGCATGGCACGGGGACGGTGACGACGGTGCTGCGCGCGCTTAACTGGCTCGTGCCCAATCGTGCCAAATACAACATCCGCGTCGTCAACATGAGTCT
>DASPJG010000739.1:0-4109 GCA_035628755.1 Pyrinomonadaceae bacterium | reverse complement strand
AGAGGTATTCGACGTAGGCGCGCGCGTTCGGGGGAAGTTTGCTCATCTCGGTGATGCCTTCGGTGGAGGTGTTCCAGCCGGGAAGCGTCTCGTAGACGGGTTCGGCGCGGCGCAAGTCCTGTGAGACGGCGGGGAAGGATTCGACCTGGCGCCCGTCGAGACGATAGCCGGTGCAGACCTTGATCTCACGAAGCGCGTCGAGCACGTCCAGTTTGGTGAGCGCGACGGAGGTGAAGCCGTTGATCTCGGCAGCATAGCGCGTGGCGAAGGCGTCGAACCAGCCGCAGCGGCGCGGGCGGCCTGTGGATGCGCCGTACTCGCGCCCGCGCTCGCGGATGAGTTGTCCGATCTCCTCTTCGCCTTCGAGCATCTCGGTGGGGAAGGGGCCTTCGCCGACGCGCGTCGTGTAGGTGCGGACGATGCCGAGCACGCCCGTGATGCGATGGGGCGCGAGTCCCGTGCCGATGCTCGCGCCCCCGGCGGTGGTGCTCGAAGAGGTGACGAACGGGTAAGTGCCGTGATCCACGTCGAGCAGGGTGGCCTGCGCGCCTTCGATCAGGATCGAACGGCCTTCGCGCGCGGCGCGGTTCAGGAAATGCGTCGTGTCGGAGATGAAGGGGGCGAGCCGTGCGACGAGCCGCGAAGTGTCCGTGAAGACCTCTTCAACGTCTAAGGCTTGCCCGCCATAGGCTTCGATGATGCGGTTGGCGTCTTCCAGATTGCGCTCAATGCGCGCGCGCAGAACTTCGGGCACGAGCGCGTCGGCGACGCGAATGCCGCGCCGTCCGGCCTTGTCTTCGTAGGCCGGGCCGATGCCGCGCAAAGTCGTCCCGACCCGTTCGTTGCCGAGTCGCTCCTCGCTCGTATGGTCGAGCGCGCGGTGGTAGGGGAGAATCAAGTGCGCGCGCGAACTGACAAGGACGCGTTCGGGCGTTACCTCCAAGCCCTGCGCGGCGAGGCGGTCGGCCTCCTCGAAGAAGGCTTTCGGGTCAATCACCATCCCGTTGCCGAGCACGCAGGTTTTGCCCGAATGAATGATGCCAGAAGGGATCAGGTGCAGGACGAAGGCGCGCTCGCCGACGTAGACAGAGTGTCCGGCGTTATGCCCGCCCTGATAGCGCGAGACGATGTCGAAGCGTTCGGCCAGCAGGTCAACGATCTTGCCCTTGCCCTCATCGCCCCACTGTGCGCCGATGACAACGATAACTTTTGACATAATCAACTGTCCGTTGTCCGTTGTCCGTTGTCCGTTGTTTTAAAACTACTGGCAACCGACTACTGACAACTGACGTTTTTAGCTGGCTCTTTCCAGCTTGATCGGTTTCTCGATGAAGTAGAAGCTGCATTGGCCGCGCACCTCGTCGAGGTCGCGGCGTTCGATGGGGAAGAGGCGGCATTGGTTGGGGCGGTCTTCGTAGATGCCGCAGGTGGACGTGCCGTCGCCGTGTTTCTTGAGGAAGGGGCATTTGAAGAGTATCTCGCAGCACGCCCCGCAACGGTTGCACTCGCCGCGCCGGAGCGCGAGCGCGTCTATCACTTCCTGCTTGCGGAAGTTTGCGCTGACAAAGCGGCGCAATTTGCCTTGCGCCTGCCGCGCGCGAAACCGCGCATCCTCGACGGCGCGCAGTCGCTTCGCCGCCGTCAGTCGTTCTTCCAGTAGGCGTCGCTTGCTGCTCTTCGGGGAACGACTGACGCTCTTCGAGCGGCTGTTGATAGTTTGTTTCATCGAGCGTCCGGGAGTCGCGCGCCGAGAACCGTTTGCGCCCGCAAGCGCGCTTGAACAATCAAAAGACTGTCTGACGACAACCACAGAAACGGCGCGGGACGCCCTTTGACCGCCGCCCCGCGCCGATTTCTGCGACGATAAAACTCAGGCATTAGCCGCGCCCGTACCGGCGTTGACGTGCTTGTCTATCATGCGCGAGATGGCTTCCTTGCTCGTCGCGCCCACCACGCGCTCCTCCTCCTTGCCGTTCTTAAACAGGATCAATGTCGGGATGCCCTTGATGCCGTACTTCTGCGGCACGTTCGGGTTCTCGTCGACGTTCAACTTGACGACGCGCGCGCTCTCCGAATACTTCTCTGCCACCTGCGCCACCGTCGGCGCGATCATCCGGCAGGGCGCGCACCATGCCGCCCAAAAATCCACCAGCACCGGGCGATCCGACTGTAGAACTTCCGCGTCAAAATTGGCGTCGCTGACGTTGTTGACAAATTCGCTTTCACTCATGCCGTAAATCTCCTTCTTCCTAACTTGTAATGGCGCGAGCCGGATGATTGCGCAAACCTCTCGCGTTTGTATGACTTTCCGCTTAAAAATTGGCTCCTCAAACTTTGCCCGCGCGCCCGCGTCACATGCGCATCACGGCGCGGTAGACTTCGACGTACTTACGCGCCGCCGCGTCCCAAGAGTTATCCGCGCGCATCCCGTTCAGTTGAATCTGCTGCCAGACCTCTTTGTCGGCGTAGGCGAATAACGCTTCGTAGATGCTGCCGAGCATGGCGCGCGCCGAGTATTCGCCGAACTTGAAGCCGTTGCCCGTCCCGCGCACGCGGTCGAAATTCTCCACCGTGTCGTCCAAGCCCCCGGTCGCGCGCACGACCGGGATAGTGCCGTAGCGCATGCTATACATCTGGTTCAAACCGCACGGCTCGTAGAGCGACGGCATGAGAAACATGTCCGCGCCCGCCTCGATCTGGTGCGCGAGCGGTTCGCCCGCGTAGCCCTTGAAAATTCCGACGCGGTGCGGCGCGTGGTCGCGCAACGATTGCAGGAAGTCTTCATACTCCTGTGCGCCCGCGCCGAGCGCGATGAAGAACGCGCCCGTCTCTAAGATGGCGGGGGCTGCCTCGCGAATCAGATCATATCCCTTCTGCGCGACCAGCCGCGAGATGATCGCGATTACGGGTCGCTCCGCCTCTTCCGGCAACCCGAAGCGACGCAGCAGGTCGAGCTTACACTCGCGTTTGCCCGTCAGGTCGTAGGCACTGAAGTTGGCGGCAATGTGCGGGTCGGTCGCCGGGTTCCACGCGTCGTAGTCCACGCCGTTTGTCACGCCGATGAGCCTGTCGCGCCGCATGCGCAGCAGCCAGTCGAGACCGTAACCTTGCTCGGGCGTCTGTATCTCGAAAGAGTAGCGGCGGCTGACGGTCGAGAGCGCGTCGGCGAGCATCAAGCCCGCCTTGAGCGCAGACGCCGCGCCTTCCAAAAGAAACGCGTTGTGAACCTCGCCCCAACCAAAACCGAGATAGCCCAGATCGCTCGGGTCAAACGCCCCCTGATAGGCGAGATTGTGAATGGAAAAGAGCGAGCGCGTCTGCCGGTAAAAATCGTCGTAAGCGCGGCGAGCGCGAAGTTCGGCGATGGCGAACCCGCACGGCCAGTCGTTGCCGTGGATGACGTCGGGCGCGCGTCCGAGCCTTTTGAGCAAAGCGAGCGCGGCGCGGCAGAAGAAAGCGTAGCGGGTGTGGTCGTCGCCGTAGCCGTAGACGTTCGGGCGCGCGAAATATTCCGGCGCGTCTATGAGAAAGACGGGCGCGTTGATCGTTTCCTCACTCAGAAACACGCGAACGTGGCGATTGCCGCCCGTCCATTCGACTTCCAGATTATCAAAGAGCAACTCGCGGAGCAGGCCGCGATCCGTCTGCTGGTAGAGCGGCATGAAGAGGCTTGCGTCCACCTCGCCCGTGCCGATGAGAGCCTTCGGGAGCGCGCCCGCCACGTCGCCCAAGCCCCCCGTTTTAGCGAACGGCACAGCCTCCGACGATAAGATCGCGACGCGCAACACCCTTCACCCGACACCCCTCCCGCCCGGAGCGTCCCAACAGTCTGAACTGCAAAGCTTAGGCAGCCATTTTACGCAACTGGCGTCAGAAGTGACAAGCCGGAAGCGGGCGAATGGCAAATAGTAAATGGTAAATGGATAAGACTTAGCTTTCACCATTTACCATTCACCGTCCGCTATTCACCTGCCCGCTAGCTCTGCATCGAGGCGAGGAATTCGGCGTTCGACTTGGTTTTGCCAAGTCTCTCCAGCACGACTTCCATCTGCTCGACGGGCGACAGCGGGTTCAGCACGCGGCGCATCACCCAGATAGAAGTCGTGCTG
>DASPJG010000738.1:0-12281 GCA_035628755.1 Pyrinomonadaceae bacterium | reverse complement strand
AATCTGCTGGCATCAGGAAAGGAGAAGGTGTACGCTCTCTCTATGACGCCCTTATCTCGCCCAAATCACCTTTGTTTGCCCGCCTTTACGCGATAGCTGAATAGAAACCGCGTTTTGTATTGTTCGTAAAATAAGCATTATCGGAAATAACAATTCAAGTCGACTATTTCACTTCATAGTTGCTTCAAAATCAATACTTTGAGCCGCGTGTAACTCCCTGAAACAGATGAGTTCTGCGGCCTCATTCTCCTGCCCTTGGGACGCTAGGTAGTCTTTTGTGCGTACATCGAGCGACGCCCTTCTCTTGACCGTTGGGATACCACCATGAAGAGCCGCCGCAGTCGGGGCAGCCAGTGGCGTCCACTTTAACCACAACGGGAGCCGAATTAGCCGTTTCACTGCCCTCACCCTGCATCTCGTCTTTAGAGCGCTTGAAAAGCCTCCTGCGCAAGTGTTCGGTGAGGAAGGCGGGCACGTTGGAGACGGAGACGGTGCGGGCTGCGGCAATCTTGAGTTCGGTTAAGAGGAGTTCCGTCAACTCACCCCATTGTTGAACCGTGGCGGTGTTCTTGCCGATGAGTTCTCTTTCGAGGTGCTTGAGGAGTTCGGCCAGCGCAGCGTCATCATCAATATGATCTTTAGTCTTAATTAAAGTCTTAGACGTGTCGGAAATTGTTGAGGGGGTGACACTTAAACTGGGGTTACCGGAGTAAGATTCTTGCCCCAGTTGCCCCTCAAGTTCTTTACCAGAGTTAGTAGGCTTACTCTGGTTACCCCACTTACTGGAGTTGCCCAACTCTTCGGGCAAGTAAACCGTAAAGACATTACCACCGTGTTCGCCTACTTTCTCTTCTACGCCGATGAGTCCGAGTGCGACGAGCCGTGCCAGATGCGCCTTGTAGGTGGGGCGACTCATCCCAGCGGCTTTGATCACGCGTTCCGTTCGCAGTCGGGCTGACATCTTGGGAACGATTGCGCCACGGGTCTGCGAATAGAGGAAATCGTAAAGCTGCTTGCCCTTACCGGTGAATGCCCCGGCGGGCACGGCCTCGCGGAGAATGGAATTTGCAACGCGGGTAAAGTCTCGCTTCGGAGCAGCATCTTCTTTAACTGGGGTAACCCCACTAACTGGGGTAACTGGGGTAGGTGGAGTAATGGGGGTAGCCGGAGTTTCGCCGAAGCCGACGATCTTCTTCTTTGGTGGTTCTATATTCATCAAGGCGTTTCCGCCAACGTGCTTGCGTTCACTCAACTCAGCACCGCCTCCCTCGTCGCCATCTCCATTATCTCGGGCGGAACGTCGGTCATGCCATTGACGCGGGCGAGCTCATAGGCGATGGCGGCCACCTTCAATATCTCGCGTGGGACGCCACCGGTGGTGTCGTAAATGGCCTGTATCGCGTCGTCGGAAAAGGGAAGTTCGATGTCGGTCTGCTGGCAGCGGAAAGTGAGCATGGCTTTGGTCTCGCTCAGGGTGAGCGGGGAAAGCACGCTGGGGGCGAATATACGTGAACGGATGGCCTTCTGCGCAGGACTCAGGAGTCGCTCTTTTAACTCTATCTGCCCTGATAGCACGATCTGGATCAGCTTGGCCGTGTTGGTCTCGAAGTTCAGTAGGGAGCGCACCACTTCGAGCATCTTGGCGTTTAGTCGCTGGGCCTCGTCAATGAAGACCACGACATTCCGCCCCTCGCTGAACCGCTCCACCAGGAAGGCGCGCAACTCCTGTTCCTGTTTCTGGTATGAAGCTTTGGGCGGGATGCCGAGGTCGCCGGTGACTTCTTTCAGAAAGGCGAACTCGGAGGTGAGAGACGGATTCGGGATGAACGACACGGAGAACTCATCCTTCGCCGCGTAATCGCCGTACAGGAGGCGCAGGAGGCTTGATTTGCCCATGCCTACGTCGCCGAGGATAGCCGTTAATCCCTGTCGGCGGTCGATACAATAACGGGTTTTGTGGAGTGCCGCCTTAATGCCTTGTGTCTGGTACAGGAAGCCAGGACTGGGCGATGTTGAGAATGGATCGGTCATACGGGGCAGCATATAACCGGTATAGCTTAAAACGCAAGCTCATTTTGTGGGCATAACGTCAAATGGAGTGCGATTCCGTAGATAGGGGAGGATGCGTGGTAAAATGTCGGCTATTAGCACGCCATCACTCGTCGAACATCACGCCAGTTACGTCTACATCCTAAAGTAGAAGCCTTCAGCACTTCTCAAGAGGATCGGGTTATGACAATGGACTGCAAACTGCGGCGCGTCAAATACCTGAACAATCTGATCGAATAAGATCATCGCCTCATTAAGAAAAAGGTGCAAGCGTCGCAATGCTTCCAGAAGTTTCACACCGCGGAACGAATCTTGGAAGGCATTGAGGCCGTGAACATGATGAGGAAGGGGCAGGTCAAAAGATGAGTCTATTCCAATAGGGGTTGACTTATCGGAACTCTTTTTGAAAATGGCGGGCAGGATAGCGCGCTTTTGCTGGATCGGGCTAGGCGTGAAACATGCCCGGATAGTGCATAAAGGGTGCATATCTGGATTGTTGAAAATGGGATGCGCTCAATTCCTCAACAAAGAGTCCGCTAACAGCTATTATGCTTGAATGACCGTGCGGCGGGCTGCTGAAGGACGATCCCCGTTGGCGATTCGGACGCACGTGATCAAGGAAGTTCTGAGTGACTAATACAGCGGAGGAGTGTTCGTGTCCCGATTCACTGACCTGATTGCTAAGGTTAAGGCCAAAGACCCGCAGCTCGGCGCCGACTTGGAGCGCGAGTTCCGGGTTCTCTCATCCCGGTTGTCCTTTGGACTGAATTTCGAGCGTCATCGGCCCGAAGCCGTGGAATTGCCGCAACGCCCGGTGCGACGGGGCGACAAGGTGCACGTGCTGCCGCCGCGCGACTCGACCGCTCGGGGCGACCGGCGGCTTTGGCTGGTGAAGGCGATTGATCGGGCTAAGAAGACTGCCGAGCTGGTATTGATGGGCGCGGCGGAAGCCGAAACTCAGACCGTGGCGCTGGACGACTTGATCGTCGTCGCAGAGTTCCGCGACACCATCTATCCGGGTCTCGTTTTCACCGGCGGCGTCTCGCGCGGCGGCGACAAGCCGTGGCACACGATCATCAATGGCGAGAACTACCACGTGCTGAAAGCCCTGACGTGGACGCATCGCGGCAAGGTGGACGCCATCTACATCGACCCGCCCTATAACACCAGAGATAAGGATTGGAAATACAACAACGATTATGTCAACGCCGATGACCTGTACCGTCACAGCAAATGGCTGGCGATGATGGAGCGGCGCTTGCTGCTGGCGAAGGAGCTGCTAAATCCGGCGGATTCGGTGCTGATCGTCACGATTGACGAGAAGGAATACTTGCGACTCGGGCTGCTGCTGGAGCAGACGTTCCCCGAAGCGACGATTCAAATGGTGTCGATCGTCATCAATCCGAGTGGTACCTCGCGTGAGTACTTGTCGCGCGTAGATGAATACGCCTTCATCTGCTTCCTTGGTGCGGCCCGACCATACGACTTCGCTGACGACCTGCTAGGTGTTGTTGAAGCGGACGGGGCGAAGGTCGGATCGGCAGGAGTGCGGTGGGAATGGCTTCTCCGCGGTGGGGGAAGTTGGTACCGAGAGACACGTCCCAACCTTTGTTACCCGGTGCTCGTCAATGCGGACAGAACGCGGATGATTCGTGCGGGGAGTCCGCTCGAGGGGGACGAACGGAAACGCCCGAACAAGATCGACGGACATCCAGTCGTCTGGCCGGTACGCACCGATGGCCGCCTTGGAATATGGCGAGTCGATGGTCGAAAGCTCAATGAGCTCATCGAGAAGGGCTACGCCCACATCAGCTCAAAGCCCGGGGCCACGCAGCCGACGATCCGTTACCTGCTTAGCGGGACAGTGGAGCAGATCGATGCCGGTGAGCTGAAGGTCGTCGGGAAGGGAGACCGGGGCGAGATCCAAGTCGACTTTCCCGAGACTGCGCGCAAGCAGCGCGTGAAGACGGTATGGAACCGCGCTCGCCATATCGCCGGTGGAGCCGGGGGCGCGCATCTCCTGAACTTGCTGTTCGGCGACCGCGGTCGGTTCACCTACCCGAAATCCCTCTACGCCGTCGAAGACACGTTGCGCATCGCGACGGGCCACAAGCCCACCGCAACCGTCGTCGACTTTTTCTCCGGTTCTGGCACGACCGCCCACGCCGTGATGCGGCTCAACAAGCAGGATGGTGGCAGGCGTCAGTGTATCTGCGTCACCAACAATGAAGTTAGCGCGGATGAGCAGCAGGCGCTACGTGAAAAAGGCCTGCGCCCCGGCGACGCAGAATGGGAGCAATGGGGGATCTGCGACTACATCACCAAGCCGCGCGTGCAGGCCGCGATTACCGGCAAGACGCCGGACGGCGAACCGATCAAGGGCGACTACAAGTTCACTGACGAGTTCCCGATGGCGGACGGTTTAGAGGAGAACGCCGAGTTCTTCACCCTGACCTACGAAACGCCGGTCGCCGTCAGCTATCAGACCGCGTTCGCGCGGATCGCACCGCTGCTCTGGCTGCGCGCGGGAAGCGTGGGCCGCCGCATAGACAAACTGCCCGCCGCTGGCTGGGATGTCGCTGATACCTACGGACTGCTGGTGGAGTTGGACAAGGCGACCAGCTTCCTCAAGGCCGCGCGGAAGGCGAAGGCGTTGCGGATCACTTACATCGTCACCGACGACGAGCGGCGCTTTCAGGCGCTGGCGCGTCACCTGCCCGAAGGCGTCGAGGCAATCCGTCTGTATGAGTCCTACCTGACCAACTTCGCCTTCGCCAACGGAGACAACGCATGAAGTTCACGCTCCACGATTACCAGAACAAAGCCGTCCGCGACGTGCTGAACAACCTGAGGAAAGCGCGCAAACGCTGGCGCGAGGACGGCGACCGCCACGCATTCTCGCTGACCGCCGTGACCGGCGCAGGCAAGACGGTGATGGCGGCGGCGGTGTTCGAGGCGCTGTTTCATGGTGACGACATTCTCGAATTTGACGCCGACCCCGGCGCGGTGGTGATCTGGTTCAGCGACGACCCGTCGCTGAACGAGCAGACGCGCTTTCGCCTGATGGAGTCGTCCGATAGGCTCCAGCACACCGACCTGGTGGTGGTCGAAAACACCTTCAACCGCGCAAGTTTCAACCCCGGAAAAATCTACTTCCTCAACACGCAAAAGCTGGGCAAGAAAAGCCTGCTGGTGCGCGGCTTCGACGGCGACGAGGATGGCAGCGTGTTCCCCGAAATGCGGCCGGACATGCGGAGCCACACGATCTGGGACACAATCCGCAACACGGTCGAAGACTCGGCACTGACGCTCTACCTAGTGCTGGACGAGGCGCACCGCGGGATGGGGGGCGAGAACCGCGAGAAGTCTACCATCGTCAGCCGGCTCATCAACGGCGAAAGAGGCGTGCCGGGCATCCCCGTAGTGTGGGGCATCTCGGCCACAGTGGATCGCTTCAACAAGGCTATGGACGGGGCGCACAACCGCAGCACCCTGCCGCCCGTAACCGTGGACACCGCGCTCGTGCAGGAGTCCGGCTTGTTGAAGGACACCATCGTGCTGGATATTCCCGACGAAGCGGGCAACTTCGACACCGTGCTGGTGCGCCGCGCCACTGACAAGCTGCGCGAGTGCACGAAGGAGTGGGCCGATTACGCCCATCAGCAGCAGACCGGCGAAACCGTGCTGCCGCTGATGGTGTTGCAGGTGCCGAACACACCCAGTCACAACGACATCGGCCGCACGCTGGACACGATCTTTCAGCAGTGGCCGGAGTTGGAGGAGACGACGGTAGCGCACGTGTTCGGCGAGCACACGACGCAGACGTTCGGCAAATACTCGGTGCCTTACATCCAGCCGCAACGCGTGCAGGACGACACATGGGTGCGTGTCCTGATCGCCAAGGATGCCATCAGCACCGGCTGGGACTGCCCGCGCGCCGAAGTGATGGTGTCATTCCGTCCGGCGAACGACCGGACATACATCGCGCAGTTGCTGGGCCGCATGGTGCGAACGCCGCTGGCGCGGCGCATCCCCGGCAGTGACAGGCTCAACTCCGTGGATTGCCTGTTGCCGAAGTTCAACAAGGAAACGGTGGAAGCGGTAGTCAAGGCGCTACGCGACGGCGGTGGCGACACGCCGCCGACGGGGCGCATTCTCATCAACCCGAAGGAGATGAAGCCCAACCCGGCCGCACCGGAAACGGTGTGGGAGAAGTTCGTCTCGCTGCCTTCTCAAACCCGGCCGCAACGCGGCGCGAAACCGGCGATCCGCCTTACGGCTCTGGCGCACGAGTTGGCATCGGACGGGTTGCTGAGCGGCGCGGGCGGCAAGGCACACGCGGCGATGCACAAGATGCTGGACGATTTCATCGCCGAGCGGGAGCAGGCGTTTGCCGAAAAACGCGCGGCGGTGATGACTGTCGAGGGCCGCACCATCATTGCCGACCTCAAAACGGGCAAGATGAAGGATGGTCAGTTCCAAGCCGACGCGGATGATGCCGTTGTCGGCGACGCCTACCGCCGCACGGCGCGCATCATCAGCCCCGACATCGCCCGCACTTACACGATGGAACGGGCGAAGCGGAAACCAGAGGCGGAGGACGATCTCGACGACGCGCTAATCGAGGCCCGCGAGGATGTAGCCGCGCTGCACCTCTTGGAGAACCTACAAATTCTGTTTGATGCCGAGGCGAAGAAACTTTCGGACGCTTGGTTTGCCGAGTACCGCGAGCAGATCAAAGTACTGCCAGATGACCGGCAAGAGGCATACCGGCAGATCACCGCGCTCAGCGCCGAGCCGCAGGACGTGGATTTAGCCCGGCCTGTGTCGCGCTTCGAGCCGACGAAGGCACGCGAGGCGGATGGTTCGGAAATGGATATTCCGGCCTACAAGCAGCATCTGTTGTGCGACGAAGAGGGCTTCTATCCCGCCGAGTTGGGCGATTGGGAAAGGCAGGTTCTGTCGGCAGAGCTGAAGCGAAACGGCTTTCGGTTCTGGTATCGCAATCCTAACCGCCCGAGCCAAGATTCGCTAGGTATTGCATACGTCGAGGGCGACGACACGAAGGTCATCAGGCCGGACTTCATCTTCTTCGCGGAAGACGATGGCGAGATTGTAGCGGACATCGTTGATCCGCACGGCTTCCATTTGGCTGATGCGTTGTCGAAATTAAAAGGCTTAGCACGGTACGCCGAAACTCATGGGCACATATACCGCCGCATCGAAGCCGTTGCGAAAGCGGGGAACATACTACGCATGTTGAATTTGGCCAGCGCCGATGTTCGTCAAGCGGTTATCGAAGCCGAGAGCGCTGAAGCGGTCTACAAGAGCGCAGTGGCGGGTGACTACATGTGACATGCTTCTGCCGGAGACGCGGCTGGAAAACCTCAGTGACGAATTTTTAGAACGCGTGTCGGCCCTGATAAGTAGCAAGATGGTTTGGCTTGGTGACAGGAGGCCTGACAAGGATGTTTTAGAAGCGCCTAACGCCAGGCATCACCCGCGCCCCTACGCAACAAACATGAGAGGCGGCGTGGCGTCGGGTGCATGCTGTTGTTGGGCGGCGTGCTAACAGGAACTAGATATTACCTACCGGACTTTAACTAGGCCGACGTAATTTGACAGAGTCTCTATCTGCTCGGTTATTGGCTTACCGCCTAGAGAGGTTGCTGTTGGCAATGTAATCCTGTATGAACTTAACTCAATAAGATTCTTAAGGTACAAACTCTTGATTGCATAAGATATGTTGTCAACATCGGGTGAGACGATTTTCGCATTAGTTATTCCTATAAGATTTCCATTGAAATCAAATAGCGGCCCTCCGCTATTGCCAGGTTGGATTGAAAGCGAGAGTGTATAAGTAGTTGGATCTTCGTCTACCCCTGATAAAGCGCTAACGTCCCCTCTCGTATATTTAATCTCTGCCCCTAAGCCGGAAAGGGCTTTGGGATAACCCAAAGCAAAAACAGAATCTCCTACTCTCGCCATCGACGTTTTGAAAGTGTAAGGTAAGACACCGAATCCGCTGAATCTCCTGTCGTTTATTCTTAGGATTGCCAAATCGTTTTTCTTATCAGTTACTATGACTTCACACTTGTATGACCTTTTAGCATCCCCCTTCCCAAAATCAACCTCAATCTCTGATGCATCCTTAACGACGTGGTAATTGGTCGCAATTATTCCTTTGGCATCAATAATGATGCTTGTCCCATTGCCTGTCCATGAATTACCCACACTTCTAGCCGCAGGTTGCTCAGATTTGGGAGAGTCTGTTTTTTTGTATAGGTCGAAGGATATGGAAGGACACTGAGTTCTTATTCCAGAAACAATGGCATAACCTTCGATGGTTCCATGGATTCTGTTGTTCCGGGGATCATAGTTCAATCTTCCTTCCTTAATACACCAACTGCTTCCCGGCGATGGACTACCTGTTGCCGACAAGTCCTTGAAGTGAATCGAATTTGAGTACACGGTGACGCTAACATCCCACTCTCCCAAGCCCCCACCGCCCGCAGGTCGAGCAACAGCGCGGCCGATAGCAGTGTTCCCGCGTTGCTCTAGATTCATCGCATAAACAAACTCTGCCCCGCTTGTGGCTTGCCACACTCTACCGGCCCATGCCCCTGTTAGGTCTTGAGAAAATGATGTGACGGTAGAAAATACCAGCATCAAGAGCGCAAGTATGATTCGGTGAGGTGTGAGTAATTTCATATGATAGTTATCCTCATTCCGGGTGAGTAGCTTAGAGCGGTCTAAAGATTAACACTCCCATCATGAGCCACCCAGCGCCGGGGATAACCGGCGCGTACGGGTCGCCGGGAAATTGTAGTTCTTGATGAGAGGGATGCTGGATGCGCGTCCGGTTCATCCCATTGTTAGGCATCGCGGATTCACAAAGTAAGTGCAACACGCTTCCCTGAAGTGGAGGTGAGCAGCAATACCGACGAAGATTCTCAACTACCAGGAAGAGGACTCTCGTCATGAGGTACTGCCAACTCACCCCTGCGGAGAGGTATATGCTTGCCGCGCTCAGAAGGCAAGGCTGCAACCAGGCTGAGATCGCCCGCTCGCTCGGTCGCCATCGCTCCACCGTCTGCCGCGAGGTCAGGCGCAACAGCACCCGCGCCGACGGCCACTACCGTGCGAGCACGGCCCAGGAGCGAACCAACGGCCGCCGCTCGCGCTCGCGTCGCAACCAACGTTTCTCAGCCGACGACTTCATGCTGATAGACGGACTCTTGTGCCGACAGTGGAGTCCCGAGCAGGTCTCCCGTCATCTCGGTCGGCTGGGCTATCTGGACATCAGCCATGAGACCATCTATCGCCACATCTGGCGCGACAAGCGGGCGGGAGGGTTGCTCTACACCCACCTGCGAGGGGCACGTAAGCGGAGGCGCAAGCGTTACGGCAGCTACGATAGCCGGGGAATACTGGCTGGCAAGCGCTTGATCTCTGAGCAACCGGCCGCAGTCGAGACACGCTGTCAGGTCGGGCACTGGGAAATAGATACCGTGATGGGCACTGGCAGTAAAGACTGCATCGTGAGCCTCGTCGAGCGCAAGACCGGCTTACTGTTGATCGGTAAGCTCCATGATCGCACGACCGATTCACTCAACCGGAGAGTCATTGGGATGATCAAGAGACACGAGGGAGCGTTCGAGACCATCACGGCAGATAACGGGACAGAGTTCCATCACTACCACGGCATCGAAGCACGCACCACGGCGCTCTTTAACTTCGCCCGTCCATATCACTCATGGGAGCGGGGCAGCAACGAGAACGCTAACGGACTCATCCGTCAGTATCTGCCTAAAGGAACCAGTATGGCCGGGCTGAGCCAGCAGCAATGCAACGCTCTTGCTCGCAGGCTCAACATGAGGCCGCGCAAGCGGCTCAGCTTTAGGACGCCGCTGGAGTGCTACTATGAATCTTAGTCAGTGTTGCGCTTCAAACTTGATGTTAGGCGTGCGCTCTCGGAGTGACACTTGATATACACATTCTATGTAAAGTAGACCCATCTTCCAATCTTGAAAGCATATAGGATCGAGTTTTCATATTGTTTTTTATCATCTAGTGCCGAGACTGTATCAATTTTCTTTACCTTTTTAATGAAGACTGGAGCAGTTTTAGCAGCCTCTAATGGCTTATCAATCTCTTTAGCTTCCTTTTCGGGCAAAAGATTTTTCAACTCCCACAACAAGGAAGCAAGACTTCTACCTTTGTATTCAGGGAACATTGGATAGAAGTCTGATGGGGCATCACCAAAGATTGCTCCTTTTGTTGAATTGTATTCAGCATCACTGATTTCGTCTTTTAGCAACGAAGCTAACAGCAAAGCCCTGTGGGCTATTTCGAGATCAAGTTTACGGACTGTTTCTACACGAAGCCGCTCACTGGCCTTATAGTCTCTACATGTAGAGTAACCAAGGGACAGCAGACCTAAGACTATTGTGGAAAGTACAAAAATCACTATGTTTGAATTCCAAAAATCCCATCTGCTGCTTCCTGTAGTCATTATCCTTTGCTCCTCTTTGTCACAATATCTAGTACGCCCGACTTTATATTATGCCGCCTGTCAGGCACAATAATTTTTATTCGCGCATAACCGCATCATCACAGAACATGGAAGTGAGGGCAACATCAGATAATAGCCTGAACCGGACTCGCAATAAGCGAGCCTGTTATCAATCACGTTGATGGCTCGTCGGTTATCCCCGGCGTTATGCCGTAACCCTTCCAGCTATGTATGACCTTATCCAGACAAAGGCTTTTGCGGTCGCGTCCTCTTGCGCCCTATCCCTCTTTGTCATAGCTAACATTTATAGCTACTCCCAAGTCCCTTCCGCGGATTGCTCCCACTGCCACGAGGAGTTTGGAGTCCCCAGAGCGAAGCTGTATTAAATTTCACGGCCTCACTTGACAGTTTCAAAGGACTCAATTACATTTCGCATTCCGTTTCAAGCCCGGTCGATTAGGGTCTTCTACACCGAATCTAGCAGTCATCATTTAACAGAAGCCTAGTTGTATTGCAGAACTCTCGCGCCCTCAAACGTGCGGGTTACCAAGGTTCCTCCCAAACCTTGTTTGTTGGCCGTCGTCACCCTGTCGCGAGTTCACTAGAAAATCTTTGAGATAGTACCCGTCCCTCTATCGGTGGGGCTATTTCTATAGATAGAACGTCTCATTACGCACAACACCGCAATCTAAGCAACGCCCTGCGCAGCCCACACTAGTGCGGATGTGTGTTTGAGCCTCACCCTTTCAGGAGTCGCTTTTTATCATGTTGCCCGCGTCTCACCCATCTTCCGGCAGACTTGCGCGTCTCGCCTGTGTGCTTCTCTCCTACGCACTGCTCGTCTCACTTGTCGCACCGTTCAATCGTCCTGCGGTAGCGGCGGCTGCCACCTCCTCAAAGACGCAGAGCACTACCTCACAAGCGATCACATCCGTAGCGCCCATAGTGAATCAATCCAGCCCATCTACCGGAGCACACCGCACGGGTGAAGTGCTGGTGCGTTTTCGCCGGGACACCTCCGAAGCCGATAAGAGCGCGGTTGTAGAGTCGAGAAGTGCGCGGCGCCATGGGCAACTGCGTGGGTCTTCCGGTGTTGAACGGCTGGAACTTATGGGCGGCCAGACGCCGCAAATAATCGCCGCGCAGTTGGCCGATCAACCGTCCGTCGAGTGGGCCGAGCCGAACTATCTGATCACCCGTGCCGAAATTACTCCTAACGATCCGCGATTCACAGAGCAGTGGGCACTGCGTAACAACGGCTCTCATCCCGGCGTTGATATAGGTGCGCCCGCCGCGTGGGAGAAGACAACGGGTTCACCGCAGACTGTGATAGCAGTCATCGATAGCGGCATTGATTTTACGCACACTGACCTCATCAATAATCAATGGGTGAATGCGAGCGAGAGCGCCAACAACCGGGATGACGACCATGACGGGTATGTGGACGACCTGCACGGCTGGGACTGGGTCACAGGCGGCAATCAGATTAAGGATGAACAGGGTCACGGCACGGCGGTGGCGGGTATCCTCGCCGCCGAGGGAAATAATGGAAGCGGCACGACGGGCGTGATGTGGCGCGCGGGACTGATGAGCCTGCGCGTGCTCGACTCAACCGGCATGGGCGACGTGGCCGATGCCGTCGAGGCGATTGATTACGCTGTCGAACATGGTGCGCGGGTCATCAATTTATCATGGGGGCTGGAGCCGAAGTCTTCCG
>DASPJG010000737.1:0-2275 GCA_035628755.1 Pyrinomonadaceae bacterium | reverse complement strand
TAACGACGCAGCGCGGGCGCGTCCGAGAGGTATTCGAGGAAGAGGCGCGACTGTTGGGGGATGCGCGCGAAAGGCAAAGTCTGGATGCGCAGCCCGGCCTCTTGCGGCGTGCTGAAACAGGCGGGTTCGGTGGTCGTGGGGGAAACTTCGGTGCTCACGTGACTGCTCCTTCGGCCAACTGCGTCCCGTTGTCCGTCTCAACAGACGGACAACACTCTTCCAACGTTCGCGCGATCTCGCGGCGCGCCGCTTCGTCCGGCATCGAGAGCGGCGCGCGCACCTCGCCGCCCGCGTAGCCGCGCAACTCAAGCGCGTACTTCAAACCGCCGATGCCGAAGCGCGTGGTGACGGCGCGTGCGAGCGGGGTGAACTTGCGTTGCCACTCCAGCGCGTCGGCGTGCGCGCCCTGTTCGACCAGACGCGCGATCCGCACGGCGACTTCGGGCGCGACGCATCCGGCGGCCAGTATCGCCCCCTGCGCGCCCGCCGACAAAGCCGCGTAGAGCAGCGAGGCATGCCCGGTGAGCACGGCGAACTTGTGTGACGCGAGCCGGAGCATCTCGACGAAGTTGACCATGTCGCCCGAACTGTCTTTGATGCCGACGATGTTCTCGTGTTCGGAGAGGCGCGCGACCGTCTCGGGCGACAAAGCCAGCCCCGTATTTTGGGGGATGTTGTAGAGCACGACCGGGACAGGCGAATCGTCGGCCACCGATTCGTAATAATGCGCGAGGGCGGCGGGCGTCATCTGCGCGCGGTAAAAATGGGGCGTGATGACGAGCACGGCATCCGCGCCCGCAGCAGCCGCGCGTTGCGCCTCCGCGATGCTCGCGCGCGCGCCGTGCTGGCCGACGCCGACGACGAAGGCGAGATGCTCCGGCACGCTCTGGCGCGCCGTGTTGACGACTTCGAGCGTCTCCCGTTCGTCGAGGTGGACGCGCTCGCCCGTCGAGCCGAGGATGACATAACCGTCGATCCCCGTCTCGTTCCAACGCGCGATGTTGCCGCCGAGGGCGCGCGCGTCCACGAGGCCGCTTTCCGCAAAGGGCGTCGTGCAGGGCAGCAGGATGCCTCGCAGTTTTTCAGCCGTAAATTTACCGGCGCGGGCGTCTCCCCGGTTGATGGTGTCGTGCGGTTTCAAACGAAGGCATTATAACGACCGCGCCGGAGGGCGCGCAACGCTGGCTCAGGCCGCGGCGCGGTTTGGCGTGAAGAACCGCGCGGAGAGAGTAGTCGTTTGTCGAATCCGGCACGCGGCGAGAAACCGCGCGGGCGGCGACATGCCCCGCGCGGTTTCATACTGAAGTTAAGAAATGCCGAAGCGGCTTTTGAGTTCGGTCGGCTGCATGGCGGCGGGCAGTTTGTAGTAGGCGTACTTGATGAGGTTGTCGGCGTCGTCGGCCATGAGCGGGAGGGGGCGCGGGGAGACGCCGCAGATGGTCTGGACGACGTGTGAGCCGAGCGCGCGATAGCTTTCGAGTTGCTGTTCGGTGTAGTTCTGGTCGGCTGTGCTTTCGTGCGGGAAGGCCGCGCTGGTGCTGGCGTAGTTGAGTATGTCAACCGGCTCGCCGCCCGTGATGGCGGGCTTGATGTAGATGATGACGCCGTCTCTGGCGGAGTTGCCGGACGTGTCGCGGTCGGCGCACGAATAGCGGATGAGGCCGACGGCGTAATATCTGGCATCATCCTTGTGATCCTTATCGTCTTTGGCGTAGATGGGCATGCCGCCGATGAAGTCGATCGGGATGCCGAGGTCGATGCGAATTTTGCGCACCGCGCCCGCGAGGTCTTCAAAGCGGCTTTTCGGGTCTTGCGAACCGTCGGCGACGACGATGAGGTGAGAGCGGCGCAAGACCATCTCGTACAGTCCGAGATTCTCGAAGTGGCCGCCGTCGGAGAGGTAGACGTAGGGGTGCGTGTTGTCGCTGTGGCCGAGCGCCTCGGTCAGAATCGGGCGCAGCGCGAAACGCGGCCCGGAGCGATTGTAGGAATGCAGGAACGAGAAGTATTTGTCGTTTCCGGCGGGGCCGGGGTTGCCGAGCCACCAGCCGAGCCGCGCGTTGAACAAAGTCATCAGGAAGGCGAGCGCGGGCGAGGAGTGGTAGCCCATGTTGGGGCTCGCCGCCGCGCCGGAGATGGTGACGGCTGTGCCCAGACTGATGCCGTCGCCCGGAGGCGCGCTGCCGCCGCCATATTCCCGCGTCTTGCGATAGCCGAGTTGGTAGCTGCCGCTGTGGAGCGGCGAGACGGTGAACGTTTCGGCCTTGCGCTGTTG
>DASPJG010000736.1:0-3961 GCA_035628755.1 Pyrinomonadaceae bacterium | reverse complement strand
TCCAACGGAAATAAGGGCTGGTTGCCGCGCGTTGGAAAGTGGGCGGAGAGCGGCGCGCGTGTTAGCCATCGGCGCGCTTTTGCTTTACCATTCATTTTTGCGCGCGGCGCGGAATTCGCGCCCTGTCGCGCCGGGACTTATGGAACTGACTGTCGCCATCACGGGAGCTTCGGGCGCGCTCTACGCGCACCGCGCGCTTATTTATCTGGCGTCGAGCGGCGTGGTCGAACGCATCAATCTGATCATGTCGGAGGCGGCGCACACGGTGGCGCGCGTCGAACTCGGGGCGAACCTGCAAGGCGGCGACTCACGCACGATCAACGAATGGGTCGGGCTCGCGCCGGAATCGAAATTGATCCGCGTGCATCGCCTCGACAACATGGCGGCGACGCCCGCCTCCGGCTCACACCCGCAGGCAGGCATGTTGATCGTCCCATGTTCGATGGGCACGCTCGGCGCAATCGCGTCGGGCGCGGGAACGAACTTGATCCACCGCGCCGCCGACGTGACCTTGAAGGAAGGGCGCAAGCTCGTCATCGTGCCGCGCGAGTCGCCCTATAACGCGATCCACCTTGAGAACATGTTGCGGCTCTCGCGCGCAGGAGCGCGCATCCTGCCCGCCAGCCCAGGCTTCTACCACCGCCCGCAGAGCATCGAAGAGTTGGCTGATCATCTCGTCTTCCGCATGCTCGATCAATTCGGCGTGCCCCACACGCAGCGCACGCAATGGCAGGGCGACCCGACGACGTTGACGAACGCGACCGTCGCCGTGGAGGGCGACTGAGACCGGCGAGCGAGTTTGATGACTTCCCGTTTAACCAACACGACGGCGCGCAGCATCCGCACGACGCTCGAAATGATCAAGATCGAGCACACGCTCTTTGCGCTGCCCTTCGCCCTGCTCGGCGCGGTGCTCGCGGCGCGGGGCTTGCCGCCCCTCTGGCAGTTGCTCTGGATCACCGTGGCGATGGTGGGCGCGCGCTCCTGCGCGATGGCCTTCAACCGGATCGCCGACCACAAGTACGATGCGGCCAACCCGCGCACGAGCGGGCGCGCCATCCCGGCAGGTCTGCTCTCTCTGAGATTCGCATGGGCGTTCACGCTCGCTGCCGCCGCGCTCTTTTTCGTCGCGGCGGCGATGCTGAATCGCCTGACGCTCGTGCTCGCGCCCGTCGCGCTGGCGAGCGTGCTGCTCTATTCATACACGAAGCGTTTCACGTCGCTCTCGCACCTCGCGCTCGGCTGGTGTCTGGCAATCGCGCCGACGGGCGCATGGATCGCCGTGCGGGGCGCAATCGACAGCCCCGTGCCGCTCCTGCTCTCGCTCGTCGTGCTGCTCTGGACAGCCGGGTTCGACGTGCTCTACGCCTGTCAGGACTACGATTTCGACCGCCGTGCGGGCTTGCGCTCGATCCCGGCGCGCGCGGGCATCCCTGCCGCGCTCTGGATTTCGCGCCTGCTCCATGCCGGGGCGTTCGTCGCGCTCGTCGCGCTCTACCTGGCGGCGACGCCCGGCGCGCTCGCACTCAGCGGCGTCGCCGCGACTGGCGCGCTGCTCGTCTATCAACACTCGCTCGTGCGCGCAGACGATCTGAGCCGCCTGAACGCCGCGTTCTTCACGACGAACGCCTTCGTCAGCGTGATACTTTTCATCACCTTCGGCGGCGCGGTGTTCCTGAGCCGCGTGGCGGGGTTCTAGAACCAACTTGTGCACTGTGAGATCGAAATAATGAACATGGATTTTTCACACGACCCGAAACTGAACAGCATCGCCGCGAAGATCGAAGCGGGCGCACGCCTGTCTTTCGACGACGGTATGGATTTGTATGCGACGGACGATCTGGCCGCGCTGGCGAAACTGGCCGACAGCGTGCGCCGTCGCCTGCACGGGCGACGCACCTACTTCAACGTCAACCGCCATTTCAACTACACGAACGTTTGTTACGCCGACTGTAAATTCTGCGGCTTCTATCGCACGCCGCGCATGCCCGACGCCTACACGCACAACGTCGAAGAGGCCGTCGCCGTCGCGGGCAAGGCGGTGGCCGAGGGCGCGACCGAGTTGCACATCGTCGGCGGGTTGAACACGAAGCTGCCGTTCAAGTACTACACGGATTTGCTCGCGAGCCTGAAGCGCGCTTACCCGCAGCTTCACCTGAAAGCCTTCACGATGGTAGAACTCGACCACATAGCCGACTTCTACAAGATGCGCGATGAAGACGTGATCGGGCAGTTGAAAGAGGCGGGGATGGATTCGTGTCCCGGCGGGGGCGCGGAGATTTTCCGCGAGCCGACACGCTCAAAGATTTGCGCGCACAAGACGGACGCCGAACGCTGGCTCGCGCTCTCCGGCAAAGTCCACGCCGCCGGTTTGCGCACCAACGCGACGATGCTCTACGGCCACATCGAATCCATCGCAGACCGCGTGGATCATTTCGTCCGCCTGCGCGAGCAGCAGGACGCGTCGGGCGGCTTCCAGTGCTTCATCCCGCTCGCCTTCTATCCCGCGGGCACGAAGCTCTCGCAGTGTCCGGGGCCGTCGGGCGTTGACTCTCTGAAGACCATCGCCGTCTCGCGTCTCATGCTCGACAACTTCGCGCACATCAAGGCCTACTGGGTGATGCTCGGCAAGCGGCTCGCGCAGGTCGCGCTGCACTACGGCGCGAACGACCTCGACGGCACGATCACCGAAGGCGGCGAACTCACCGAAAGCTACTCGGTCGAGTCGAACAACGAAGTGAAGATGAACAAGGGCGAGATCGCCGCGCTCATCGAAGACGCCGGTTTCGAGGCCGTCGAGCGCGACACGCTCTATAACCCCATAGAGGAAATGACGGCGGCCTAACGGACACACGCCGCGCTTTTCCGCTCTTACACCCGATGACGCCGACCACACCATTCGATACCGAGCCGACGAAGCGGTTCACAGATCGCGTGGCGAACTACGCCGCGTACCGCCCGAAATATCCGGCGGCCATCGTGGAGTTCATGCGCGCGGAGTTGGGGTTGAGCGCGGCGTCGGTCGTCGCGGATGTCGGAGCGGGGACGGGCATCTGGACGGAGATATTGTTGCGCGAAGGCGGCTGTCGCACGGTCTTCGCCGTCGAACCGAATGACGCGATGCGCGCCGAGGCCGAAAACTCTCTCGGAGAGTTTCCCGGTTTCAAGAGCGTGAACGGCGCGGCGGAGGCGACGACGCTGGCCGGTGCGAGCGTTGATTTCGTCACGGCGGCGCAGGCGTTCCACTGGTTCGAGACACGCGCCGCGCGGGCGGAGTTTGCGCGCATCCTGAAGCCGGACGGGTGGCTGGTTTTGCTGTGGAACATGCGGCGCATTGAGACGACGCCGTTCCTGCGCGAACTCGAACGCATCCTGCGCGCCTACGGCACGGACTACGAACGCGTCGCCGCCGACAATCCCGGCGCGGAGTTGATGACGGAGGTTTTTCCGGGCGGCTACGGCACGCGGAGTTTCGCGCACGAGCAGGTGTTGAATTACGAAGCCCTGCGCGGTCGCTGGCTGTCGGCCTCCTACGTGCCGCTCGCGGGGCATCCCAATCACGAGCCGATGTTCGACGCGCTCCGTCGCGCTTTCGACGAACACCAGCGAGAGGGCGTAGTCTCCATCGAATACGAGGCGGTGGTTTATTACGGTCAACTGCGCTGACGAGCCCCGTCGGCAACCGGCACGAACGGACGGAGGGCGAAACTTTTGTTGAGCATGATGAGAAGATTCAAGCTACACGCTCGCGCGTTGCAGGGCGGCGCGCTGTTAGCATTTGCGCTAGCGGCGTTCGCGGCAGACGCGCACCCGCAGAGACGCCCCGGCGCAAAACACGCGGATTTGATGAAGGCGGAGACGAAGAGCGAGTCGCCGCGTTTCAGTGATTACCCGGCGGGGGAAATCTACAGGGGTCGCATCGCCCCGGTCGTGCTGGACACGAAGCGGGCGCGGATGTTTC
>DASPJG010000735.1:0-9100 GCA_035628755.1 Pyrinomonadaceae bacterium | reverse complement strand
TTGCCGGGCAGATAATCGGGGTAGAACTTTTCGAGGTCGCCCGCGTAGATGCGCGCCTGTTCCATCTGCCCGGCGCGGAAGGTGGCCTCGGCCATGAAGTAGAGTCCGGCCTGATCGCGCGGCTCGATCTTCAAGACCTGTTTGAGGTCTTCGATGGCCTCTTTCGGCCTGTCCTGATTGAGCCTGAGGCGCGCACGCAGGATCAAGCCTTCGCGGTCGTTGGCGTTCTTCTTGAGCGACTCCTCGACCTGCGCCATCGCACCCGCCTGATCGCCGCGCTGCAACATCAACTCGGCGAGACGGTGGCGACCGCGAGCGTAATCGGGCGAGGCGGAGATGATCTGCTGGTAGAGATTCGCGGCCTCGTCGTAGCGACCGACGGAGGCATAGAAATCGGCGAGCACGGCGCGGCCTTCAGGGCGGTCGCCGTCTAGTTCGGCGAGGGCTTTGAAGGACTCTTCGGCGCGGTCGAGTTGTTTGTTGACGAGGTAGAAGCTGGCGAGCGTGCGGCGCGCGTCGCGGTTCTGCGGCTCGACTTCGACGGCGCGGCGAAACTCTGCCTCGGCCATGTCGAGACGGTTCTGCGAGACGAAGAACTTGGCGTATTCGAGGTGCGCGAGCGCGGAACGGTCGTTGATGGAGAGAGCGCGCTTGTAGACTTCTTCGGCCTTCGACGGCTCGCCGACCTGACGGTGGTAGAGCGCGAGGCTCATCAGCGACTCGATGCGCTGCGGGTTGAGTTCGACGGCGCGCGTCAGGGCGGCGAAAGCTTCCTCGCGCTTGCCGAAGGCGTAGAGCACCGCGCCTTTGAGAATGTGGCCTTCGATGTGGTTCGGGTCTTTCTGCAAGACCTCGTCGGTCAGCTTTTGCGCTTCGTCGCGGAGTTTTTCGTCTCCGGTCTGCTGGTAGGCCAGCACGTAATAGTTGCCGAGACGCACGCGCGCGTCGAGATTGTTTGCGTCGAGCGCGACGGTGCGGCGCAGTTCCTCGAAGGCTTGCGTGAACTGTTCCATGCCCTCGTAGGCGCGCGCCAGCCCCCAGTGCGCCTCCGCGAATTTGTCGTCGATCTGGACGGCGTTGCGGAATTCGAGCGACGCCTCCTGAAACTTCTTCTCGGTCAGGTAGGCTTCGCCGCGCTGGACGTGTTCGACTTTGGCTTTTTCGGGATTGGAACAGGCGACAGCCGCGAAAGCGAAGGCGGCGACGATGAAGGCGAGCAAAACAGACGACAAACTCCGGCCACTGCCGGAGCGCGGGCACTCTTTGTAATTCATCTCGGTCTTTCGGACTCCTTCGCGGCTCTTGCCGTCTGCTCGACCGGGGCAACGGTCTTTGAGCGGCAGCCGCGTCTGTTGTAGTTAAAGCCGTCGGAACGGTTTCGTTTAGGCCGCTTGCGGGTGAGGCACACCCCGAACGGCGTTAAACTTCACACAATAAATAAAACTGGCAATCGGTTTTTACTTCCTGAAACGGCGGCTTAATCTTCCCCAAGAGCCGCCCCGCATTTATGTTACCACTTCCCTCCCGCTTCGCGGGCAACTTTCCCACGCCTTAGTTCGGGATGAAATTCGGGAGCGCGGGCGCGGTCTGCGCCGCCAGATCGGAGGCCAGCGCGAGCGCGTCCGCTTCCGACTTCTGAATCGGCACGATCACGCGCACCATCGCGCCGTCGCTCCGCCTGCGCTTGACGCTGTCGACGACCGTGTAAATCTTCCCCCAGTATTCGCTCGCCACGGCGCGCCCACGCCCCTGATACCAGTAGATGAGCAACTGGCGCGCGTCGCCGTTCTGGATGATGTAGCGGTTGGCCTTGAAGGGCGCGCCGCCATCGGCGGGCGTGATCTGAATAGTGGCCGGTTCGTTCATCGTCCAGCCCGCGCCGGGCAGGCAGTTGAGCGGGCTATGATAGGTTGCGCCGTTGCGCTGCGTCGCGTAGTAGCCGACGTAGAAGTTTGCGAAACGCCCGTCGGGCAGCGCGTAATCGCGCGTGAGGTAATCGTCGGCGCGAAGGACGCTCTCCGTCTGCGCGTCGAAACGCACGTCCGCGCCGCGCTGCCGCCACTGGCCAACTTCCGTGGGAAACTCTTTCAACTCGCGCCGTATGACGCTCGCTTCGCCGATGTGCTCCCACAAATTGACCACCGACCCGCCCACGAGCAGGAACACCAGCAACGCCCAGAAATGCCACTTCTTCGATTTCATAAATTGATCAGCTTTCAGCCGTCAGCAAACAGTTCTTGTCCCGGCTGGCGGTTTTTTCACGACCCGCTCGCGCCGCCTTCGCGTAGAGACATGGTTGCCGTCGCCGCCGGAGTCGCGCCGACGAGTGGCGCGTCGCCCGTCTCATCCATCAAGCGCGCTGGATCGGTTGCCGTCGCCTCTTCCGTCGGCGCGGGTTTGCGTGGCGGCTTCTGCTGCGGCGGTTTCCCGCCGAATTTGTCCAGCACCCAACCGAGCGCAAAGAGCAGCAGAAAGGCGGCGATGTAGACGACCCACCCGGAGAACTCGTGGAAGAAACCGTCGGCCACTTCCGTTCCGTAGTAGCGCGCGAGAATGCCCGTGCCGCTCACGCGTCCGGCGTTCGTGATGATCGCGATGGGCACGGCGGAAAGCACGAGGATGGCCGAACGCCAGGTGCCGTAACGCTTCAAACTCGCGCGGAGTCCGCCGCCCTGCTGTCCGGGGCCGCGCGGGTGCGTGAAGTAGGCGAAGACGACCGCCAGCGTCATCAACGTCATCAGCGAACGGATGCCGCTACAGGCTTCGACCACTTCGAGTTTCTTCGTTACGCTTGAATTCAGAGGCATCAACTCGATGATGTTGCCCTGCCTGAGCACCGGGATGTCGAACGCGCGCATCGCCCACACGGCGCAGCGCGACGCGAACAACTGCAACGGGAACGCGATCTGGTTGAAGATGATCGCCGGGATCGGAATCGCCAGCGCGAGCAGCAGCAACGGAACGAGCGCGAGGCGCAGGATGTGCCAGCCCCAGAGATAGAGCGTGATCCCGGCGATCATCACGACGAGCGAGGTGCGCTGCATGAAGAGTTCCGCGCCCGCCGTGCCCGCCCACAGCATCAGGAGCGCGCCAACCACCAGCGCGCCACCCCACACGAGCGACGGACGCTTCGACGCGCCTTCCAACCTCGCGCGCTCGCTCCACAGGATGTAGCCGATGATGAATGGAACCAACAGCCCGTGCGAGTAGTTTTCATCCACCCACCATTGGCCGCCGAGTTTCACCAGCACCGTCGCATAGACGAAGAGTACGGCGGCGGCCACTGCCACCGGCTTCCAGATTTGGGGGACTGTTAAGGCTGTCATCGGTTATTACACTTCAGGAAAACTTTCGCGCTTGCAGAGGCAGGCCAGATCACGAGAACGGGAACAACCACTCGCGCCGTTTAAGAGAGTAACAAAAGGGTAGCGGGAGGGGCAATAGGAAAGAGGAGGAGACGGGAAAGGGGCGAGAGGCGAGAAGATGAAACCCAGCGCGGATTTCATCCTCTCGCCTCTCATTTTCCCGCTTCTTATTTGATATTGATCGCGGCGGTGTTGCTGCGCTGGCCGTTGATGACGATGGTGAGATCGACCCGGCCTGCGCCGCGCATTTCCGGGTGGAGCAGGACGTTGACTTGATCCAGACCAGGCAGGCGTCCCCCGGGCGCGCCCGCAAACTCTACGGGCAGATGATACAGCCGCCCGTCCTGCGTGCGCGCTTCGACCGTCAACGACTCCGCGACGTTGACGATGATCTGGCCGTTCTCCATCCGCACGTCGTTGGCCGGGTAGAGGTTGGCCGCGCCCGCGCTGATGCCGGTCGCAAACAGCGTCACGCGCGTGCGTTTGTCCGTGCCAAGCGCGTGCGGCGAGTTCACGTCGTAAGAGGTGGCAGCGGGTCCCCTGTCGTTCATGGAGAGCGCGTGTCCCGCGCCGCTGCCGTCGGCGGTGAAGAGGGCGGGCGCGACGGCGTTGACGACGACCGTGCCGCGCGAGACGTAGCCGTCCTGCGAAGTTACGAGCACTTCAAATTCACCCTGCGCTAACCCTTGCGGTACGAGGAACGAGATGCGCGAGGCCGAAACGTAGAGAAGCGGCGCGGCGCGACCGCCCACCGAGACGCTCGCGCCCGCGAGTTCAAATGGCAGCGGGTTGTTGCCGCTGCGATCCGCGACGACGCTCGCGCGAGCCAGCGGGCTTTGCGCCGCGTCGCCCATGATCGTGCCCAGACTGATGGGCGAGAGCACGGGCGACATGCTCGCGCTCGAAAAGGTGTTCGCCGCGCCGATAATTGCGAGGTTGGTCGCCGCCGCAGGGGCGTGCGCGAAGTCTGCGGGCGCGCCTCCGGTGGACGGGAGCATCAGGTTGCTCACCTGCGCGAGACGCGAGGCAGTGATCTGCAAACGGTTCTGCACGCCGGAGGGAACTACTGCGCCGCCCACCGCCGCCAGAGCTTCCGAGGCGCGCGTGAAGTAGAGCGAGATGCGCAAGCCGCCGTCAATCTGCACGGACGCCGGGTACTGGCTGGCCTCTCTGGCGTAGGCCGCATAAGCCGCCTCGATCTTCGTCTCCAAGACGTTGATCTCCGCGCTGGAAACCGACAGCGCACCGGCGAGCGTCGCAGCCGAGGCGCGAGCCGCCGCGACGAGCGCGGGCGCGTTGAGCGGAGTCGGGGTCGGAGTGGGTGTGGGAGTGGCGGTCGGGGTCGGAGTCGGGGTTGCGGTCGGGGTGGGGGTCGGAGTCGGGGTCGCCGAAGAAGACGGCGCGGGGTTAATGCGTGCGATGAACATATCGTGCCGACCGCCCGCCACGCCCCAGTTAGACGTGAACGCGATGAACCTGCCATCGCGTGAGATGTTCGCGCGCGGGCTGTCGTAATAGCCCGCCACTACCGCCTGATGATGAAACAGACGCCGCACCCGACCCGACCCGTCCGTCGCGACCTGTACGACTTCACCTTGCATCACGCCGTTCAGATGCGGCGTGTAGAAACTGACCAACGCCCACTCTTCGTTGTCGGCCAGCATCGAGAGGTGGAAGCCGCCATAGTTTCCCTCGGCGGAGAGGTCGAGAATTTTGGTGTAACTGCGCGGCGTGGCGAGGTTGCGCGAGGAAATGCCGACGAGATAGTTGCCGTTGCCGACCGCCGTGCCCGTGCCGACATCGTAGTGCGAGGGCGCGTGGTCGGGCGCGTCGTCCATCAAGCCCGTGGACTGTCCCGTCGACAAATCAACGATGCGAACTTCAACCTTGCCGACGCCCTGATCGTTCGTGTTGACGAACAGGTAGCGGCCTGACTTGTCTACCCTGACTTCGTTGTGATTGTCGTTCGAGCGGTAGACGATCGTGTTTGTCGAACGGCGGTAGGCCATGTAGCCGACCACAGCCCACGTGCCGGACTGCTGTAAGGTGCATGCGAACACGTCGTCGTCCGCGCTCAAACTGGCTTGCGCGAAATAGTAGCCGGCGGGCAGGCGCGAGGCGAGGTCGAAGGCGAGCGAGTAAGTGCGCGTGCGCACGTTGTAACGCCAGAGCGATGCGCCGACGTGGCCGTAGAGAATGTCCGGCTCGTTGTGGCTCCAGTTTAAGTCGTAGGTGAAGGGATAGCCGCCGTTCAGGAGCGGGAGCGTCTGCTTCGCGCCGAGACGGAAGGTGACCGGGTCGAAATCGTAGATGACGACTCCGGCCTCGCCGCCCGCGCCCATCACGAGCACGCGCGTGTTGTCGGCGTTGAAGGTCGGCCAGTAGGAGTAGGACGTGCCCGCGCCGTTTGCGCCGTCGCGCTCGTCCGTCACGCGCATGATCTCCGTCCCGAAGACCGGGTCGTGCAGCTTGCCGCCTGCCGCCGGCAACGCCGGTACGCCTGTGGGCGCGTGGAGGTCTAAGTCTGTCTTGATTTCGCCGCCGGGCGCTTGTGCGAACGTCGCCGCAGCCGCGCCGCTCAACGCGAGGAGCGCGAGCGTCAGGACGAAAACAAATTTGAGTTTGGAGGAAAGTAGACGGACGGATTGTTGCGTGAACACCCGGGGGTTATTCATTTTGAGCCTCACTTCGGCAACCGGACTATCTCGCGGCTCTATAGCCTTGACGAGACTCCTGGCTTTGCGAACCCGCATCACTACGGGGGTGCCTTTAATTCGGTGATTGCTGTGTCTGGCGAAGGAGGAGAGACAGGCGCGTCAGGGCGGGCGTCGGCGTCGGCAGCGACACGACTAGCCGCGGGCAGTGGAAGCCGCTGTCAGAAGCGACTCCAACTCGCCTGCTCGGACTCGTAAAGATAAAAGCGTGATTCGACGCGAACGTCTGGAACTGAAGGATTTTTAGCGGACGGAAGAAAGGGAATTATGAAACGACAGGAACTGCACGCGGATAATCCCACCGCAACTTCGAACATCCGGCGGGAGGACTTGAGCCTCCGTTACCGGAGAGCTTTTGAGGAACAAGCTCCGCCGAAACGCGTGAACCGTCGGGAACGGTTCTGGTTCACAGGAAATACGAAGTTACGGCTTTCTTCGATCGCCTTCGGCAACCAGACAATCTCCCCTCCGCGCCCGCGTCGAAAACCCACGCCGGATGAACGCTTCGGAGAGACTCACGGCTTTGCGCCCTCGCCTCGCGACAAGTTTGCCATTATCGTGTGCAATCTCTACCTGAAAGAACAATGTCGCACTCGTCGCGTTTGACGCGCGCAACAGACAATTCATTAAACAGAATTTGTCAAAGCTTGTCAACGCTTTTTATTGTTGGCCTCTGCGTGCGCTTTGAGGGCGACCGGAGTTCGGGAGCGGGACGGTCGTGGAGTGAAACTTTCTACAGAAAATGCGGCTCATTAAGACTTTATTCTTGACGGGACAAGCCACTTAAGACAAGCTGATCACGGTTTAACGTTCCGATGCCCCGGTAAACTGCCCCGCAGACAACAAGGAAAACCAGATACCATGCGAACCCCCGCCCGCCCGCTTTGCCTCCTGCTGCTTTTCGCGGCCCTTTTTATCGCCTCCGAAGCGCGTGCGGAGCACGTCGTTATCACGAGCGGCTTTCTGAGCCACCGCAACCCCGTCCTCCAGTCCTTTCCGGGTTACAGCTTCAATTTCGCGGGAGAGGGCATCTCTGCCCGTGGCGCTGATGAAAGATTAGGCGAAGGGGGCGTCGGCATGAGTTGCTTGCCGTGCGCGCCCGGTCAGACATTTGGGACGAGTTCGCACATCACGCGCTTCACCAACAATTTCTTCGGCGTCGCCACCTACAACGGCACGACTTACACGAACGTCTGGTTCAACGGCAGCAGGTTCGACTTTGCCGTCGAACCCGTCGTCATTCCTCTCGACGCCCCCAGCACGTTCGACCTGACTTCCGCCTTCACCTTCAGCGGCGTTCTGCTCGGCTCTCAGCCTCCGTTCACCGCGCCCATCTTCAGCATGACGCTGAGCGGGCAAGGGCTCGCGACGCTCACCTTCTCGCTAATGAATCTCAACGGGAACATCGGCTACGGGCTTACCAACATCAGATACGATTTCCAGCCCGCCGCCGTGCCCGAACCGGCCACCCTCCTCCTGCTCGGCACGGGTCTGGCAGGAGTGGCGGAGCGCATGCGCAGGCGGCGCAAAGCCTCCCGCCGTGAGAGCGCGCGCTGAGTCGAACTGGCGCGCAGGCAGCCGGGCATCTTCATTTTCAAATTGTCGTGTGGATAAAAGAAACGCTCGCGGGGCAGCAAAGCCCGCGAGCGTTTTCTCTATGGCCTATCGCTAGGGCGCGGCGTTCGCACGTCTCGGCCTCGACGCGGGAGCCAGCGCAGGCTTGGTGGCCGGGGCGGGTTCGATGCGCGCGACGAACATGTCGTGCCGACCACCGGGCACGCCCCAGTTGGAACTGAACGCCACGAACCTGCCGTCGCGCGAGATGTTCGCGCGCGGACTGTCGTAGTAGCCCGTCCCCGTGGCTTGATGATGAAACAGACGGCGCACCCGCCCGGAGTTGTCGGTCGCCACCTGCACCACCTCGCCCTGCATCACGCCGTTCGCGTGCGGCGTGTAGAAACTCACCAAGACCCAACCCTCGTTGTCGGCCAGCATCGAGAGGTGGAAGCCGCCGTAATTCTTCTCCGGGGAGAGGTCGAAGATTTTCCTGAACGTGCGCGGCGCGGCGAGGCTGCGCAAGGAAATGCCGACGAGATAATTGCCGTTGCCGACCACCGTGCCCGTGCCGACATCGTAGTGCGAGGGCGCGTGGTCGGGCGCGTCGTCCGTCAAATTCGTCAGCGCGCCCGTGTTCATGTCAACGACGCGCCCCTCGATCTTCCCTGCCCCCGTCTCGTTGGTGTTCACGTAGAGGTAACGCCCCGACTTGTCTATGCGCACCTCGTTGACGACCTCGGAGTGCTGGAAAAGGATCGTGTTGGTTGACGCGCGATAGACCGCGTAGCCGAGTTGTTTGTAACCGGGCGCGCTGCCGCGTTTGGTAAAAGAGAAGGTGTCGTTGTCCGCCGCCATGCCCATCTGTTGGATGTTCTGCCCGCGCGGCAGCACGCGCGCGACATCCCCGACGGGCGTGTAGGTCTGACGCGAAACGTTGTACTTGTAAATCTTCGTGCCGAGGTCTTGATGCACGTAGAGCGCGTCGGGGTCGACGGATGACCAGCAGGCGTCGTCGAGGCGGATGGGGACGTTGCCGGGCGGCGAGTAAGGCACGGGCGGGAGACGCGAGCCGAGCGTAAACGTCGCGGGGTCGAAATTGTAGATGCTCGCGCCCTGCTGCGCCCCGGCATCCATCACGAGCAACTTCGTGTTGTCCGAATTGAAACTCGCCCAGTAACTATAGTTCGTGCCCGCACCCTTCGGCGCGGTAGCGGCGTCCGTCACGCGCATGATCTCCGTCCCGAAGACCGGGTCGGTGAACTTGCCCCCGGCGCGCGGCAGCGTCGGCACGCGGAGCGGCGCGTGTCTCGCGCGATCCGTTTTGATTGACGCGCCTCTCGGCGGGCGCATCTCCTGCGTCGTCCCCGCGCGTCCCGCGAGCGCGTGCAGCGACAGCGCGCCAAACAGGAGCAGGACACACTTCGAGACAGCCGCGCCCGAAACGTATCTTTTAAGCTTCCGCGT
>DASPJG010000734.1:0-12798 GCA_035628755.1 Pyrinomonadaceae bacterium | reverse complement strand
CGCAAGATTAACCGATGTTGCGGTCTTGCCGACGCCGCCCTTCTGATTGGCTATGGCTATCGTCTTCATATTTTCCGGCTCTCTTGTGGAGGGGTAGGGGGCTATGCAGCCTTCCTACTCTGCGCTTTAAGTGCTTCAACTTCTATGCGACTGACGAGTTTCACCCGCTTATCAAGTAAGTCTGCGTAGTGATTCAGCACGCCGTCTTTGATGAGTCGAGACATCGTGCTTGGGCTGATGTGGAGTATCTTGATAGCCTCGCGCGTCGTGATTAAGTCTTTTGGTCTGGTCGTATCCATGCAGGGAAATTAATTTAAATGCTTCCACTTGTCAACGGAAAAGCATAAATTGATACAACTTAATATAGATTGTTATTATGACCAAAAGCGAAAGGCAATAAATTGGTAGTGTTGCTAAAATATTATCAATCTCCCACATCTTGCGGCGAACTGCTGTTTCCAAACATCGCCTATTGCAGCCAAAAAATTATTTGCAGTACTACCTCCTTGTTGTTCTGTTTGTTTTACTCTGAACCACCGCCTGCGCCCTAAGTCTTATTCTGAAACACCCACTTCACAGTACCCTTCTTTAGATTTCTCTAAGTGCTGTGCTTTCCGCCCTTTTATTTGAGGGATGCGTGGAACGCCCGTTGCACTATTGATCAGCGCAAGCCGGATGAACTCTCCAAGCAGAGAACTCACGGCGGCGTTGTCGAGGTCAATGACCCGGCAGTGTTGCTTCCTCCGGCTCGCATCACCTCTAACGCTTCACAACCAACTTTTCGATAAACGGTTATAGCTTCCACGCGGGATTTACGTGCGGAGAGGTGTACGAGATGATCAGGCGCGAGAGCGGCGCGTGTGCCTCTATGCAATTTCTTTCGGATTACTCGCGCCGAGCGTCGATATAGTTTCGGCGCACAGCGTAGACGACGCTTCGACCTTCATTCGTTCGGGCACCTCTTCGTCCGCGCCCTTCGTCGCCGGTCTCATCGCGCGTTATCTCGGTGGGCGTCCGGGCGACCAGCCCGACGCTGCTAGTCAAGCCATCATGAACGCCGCGATGCCAGACAAAGTAATCAACCCTGGCGCAGGCTCGCCGAACCTGCTGGCCTATGCGGCCATCACCCTCAGCGACGATTTCAACGACAACGCGCGCGACGTGTCCAAGTGGCTCGCGCCCACGCTGACCGGTTTCACGGTCGCCGAGCAGAATGGGCGACTAGAGATCACGCCCGGCGCAACCACGGTCTGCTATGGAGGTTACAAGTCGGCCTTCACCGTTGACCTAACGGACACGCGCGTCTCGGTCGAAGCCTCTATTCCCCAGTTTAGCAATGGCTACATCATCGACGGCTTCGTCTCTTACTTCATGCTAAGTCATTCGGTCGGCAACAATCTGGCGTTCAGTATTGATCCTACCAGCCTCATGATGCAGCAGGAGCCAGGCGGCGTCGTGGCGAACACGACGATCCCTTACGACGCGGCGCAGCACCGCTTCTGGCGCTTCCGCCACGATGCGGTGACCGACACCCTCAAATGGGAAACAAGCTCGGACGGCCTCACATGGATGATGCACTACTCCGAGGCGCGCAAGTTCAACCTCACAAACATGCAGGCCCAACTTTACGCTGGCAGGTCTACAACTACGACGACGCCAACACCTATGAAGGCTATCTTCGATAACTACCGGGTCGGGAAGGGTTGTACTTAAATGTCAACTGTTGGCTCAATATCTTGTGTAGTCTGAAAGTTTTTGCAACACTACCCTCGTGCGGGTATCTCCGAAACTTGAAGACCGCCTAACAAGCGCATGCACGCGACCCGCGACCCGCTGGCTGTCATGTACACTCAACGCGCCGAGCGTGCGCGTGATGTGCGGCGTTAGACCGCTTGGAAATAAGAAATGCGTCATCATGGAAGGGTCGCAAAATGGAATGACGAGCGGGGGTTCGGATTTATCTCTCCCTCTGAAGGAGGTGACTCCGTATTCGTCCACATTTCGTCATTCCCAGGCGGCGGTCGCAGGCCGAGTGTAAATGAAGCAGTGAGTTACACACTCGCGCTCGATTCTCATGGGCGGTCTCAGGCGAATGATGTTCGATTCATCGTGAGTCCAGTGAGCGCCTCGCCATTGCGGCGGATGACGAGATCGGGCATAGCTGTGCCAATCGCGTTCGCAATGAGTTTCCTCGTCGCGTTGACTGCGCTCGCGGCGGTAGGCCGGCTCGAGATGAGTTGGTTGGCCCTCTATTATGGTGCGAGCATTATCACGTATGTGGCCTACGCTAAGGACAAAACGTCTGCTCAGAATGCAGGGAGGCGAACCCCCGAGTCGATGCTGCATCTGATGAGCTTGATCGGGGGATGGCCCGGCGCCCTTATCGCTCAAGTTCTTTTGCGACACAAAACTCGGAAGTCATCGTTCTTGATTGGATATTGGTTCACTGTAATCGTCAACTGTATAGCGCTCGGTGTGATTATTGGGAAAGGGGTGTCGCCAATGAAAGTATTCCTCGACGCCGCGGTCTAACAAGCGCATGCACGCGACCGCCGACACGACAGTTCTCATACTCCGCTAGAGGCCCGGGGCGACGCATGATGCGCGGTGTTGGGCGGCTCATGGTTATCAAAGGAGTATTTGGATATGAATCATAATCGTATCTTCCCAATAGCACTTGTCCTGTTAGTTATTGGAGGGTTCGCCTCTGCTCATGCAGATTCGTGGGGACTTCCGAAGCAGGAGAAATATTACTCACCCAATAAGAACTATTACCTTGAAGTCACGCCCAAAAAACTGGAGAGCCAGTTAAAGTATTTTGAGGACAAAGTTGAAGGAAGGAATAACGCTGGCACTCTCAAACGAGTCAAAGAGAACCGAGCCAAGGGTGCGTTTTACGCTCGGCATGCTGATAGAGGGTATTCAAAGAAATGGGAGTTCCCGCTTCTAAACGAAGTCTCTCCCGTAAGAGCCCTTGTCTCAAATAACGGTGGTTATGTCGTAACCTTCGATAATTGGCACAGCGTTGGCTATGGTGATGATGTGATCGTCATCTACCGCTCCGTTGGCACTCTGGTTAAAAAGTTTGGTCTTGAAGATTTATTGACGGAAGGAGATATTGAAACGCTACCGCGTAGCGTCAGCTCAATCTGGTGGGGCGGGGAACATTATATCGACGAGGCGAATAGCCTTTTGGTTCTTAAAGTAGTCTCAAATCGCAAAAACTCCGGAGAGGATGACGCTAAATTCCACGAATTGAAAATTGAGTTAGCAACGGGTCGCCCGCTGGAGCCGAAGCGCGATTTGTTCCCACAAATTCGCGTCTTTAGCAGAAACATCAAAACAAAGCACAGAAGTTGAATCAGATAGCATCTGAAAGCAAAAGCATGATGCCAGTTGGAGGCTGTGACTTACAAGCGGTGTAACGAGTCATTGGAGATGGCCGCTGATAACGCGGCTTTCATCCGCAAGACGCAGTTCTCATCATGTTCTGTAGCGGCATCTCAATTCCAGCGTTAGGCGGCTACTGATGCGTAACAACCCGAACCGGAGGCGAATGATCGCGCTCGCCGTATTTCTCGCCGGCGCCGCAGCGATGACCGTGGCGCTCATGCCGGACAGCACCGGAAGGGGCTTTACGCAGCCCGGGCTGCCGGGCGTGCTGCGGGGCGCGTTGCTCACCGTCGGGTTCATGGCATGCGGAGGGGGCATTCTCACCCTGCTCGCCCTGCTGTCGAGCGGACCCTCCCAATCCCCCATCTTGCAACGCGGCGAGCGCCCCATTGCGCGCTGGACGGTCGACGCCGAAACCTGGCGGGCGTTCGTGGAACTCAACGACGCGCTCGACCGTCAGAAGGGCGCCGTTCCCAACTCCGCTCCTCGCAGCGACCTGCCGACGACGGGCGTGGAGATCGTCGTAGCCCCCGATGGAGTCTGCATCGGCCCCGATTTCTACGCTATCCCGCTGCTCAGCGCGGAGGATGACTTCTACTGGTTGCCGGGTCCGCCACAGTACTTCGAGTTCCGTACGATCATCCGTGGGCGATCGATTCATCGGTTCCTCCTGCGATTTCCGATCGCGCGTGGCGCGCAGGATCAGGCGGAGCTGGCGCGGGTGCATTTCGCCTCCCTTCGAGAGCCGCCGCCTCCGCCGGAGACTCTGCGGCGGTGGCGGAACATCGCGCTCGTGGTCGCCGGTTTGAGCCTGGCGGCGTTCGTAGGTGCACTCCAGATCATCCCGATGGTGGCGGGTCGGGGCGGTCTGGAAATGCTGCTGAACATCGTGTACGTCGTTGGTCTGGCGACCTTCATGACGAGCCTGTTCCTCGCCGTGATCTGGCAGCGCACCCTGTTTGGGAGCCGCTCCCGGTGATGGCCTGCGCGGCGTCACAAGAAAGCGCCCTCGCGGGGGCGTCCAGACCTCACCTTTTTTCGGCCACCCCACCTCCGCCTTGCCGAGGTGACGCATTGAGACAGGTCTGCGCTTCGGCTTTTAGGACGCAAACCAGAAAACCCTGCGCTGGGCGTGATGCTCTTATCCACAGGTGGCGGATTTCGCGTGGAAGCTCAACCTCAATATCTTGCGTCTGCTCTTTGAACTTCGCTATTTCATCAACTCTGACCCTGGATACGGCCTCGGTTGAGGCTCTGCCTTTCCCGGCGAACGCTTTGAACGCAGCCGTGTTGATGACACTGACGCGATGACCAGCCCCGTGCAGATGCAACGCGAGGGCTTTAACGTATGCACCGGTAGCTTCCATGCAGGCATGCACCGAGGGCGCGCCGTGTTTGATGAGCCACGCATCGAGTTGTTGAAAACCAACTGTCGTGTTGGGGAAGACTTTGTGCTTGAGCTTGCCGCTTTGGTTGATGAGGCAGATATTGAACTTCAGTTTGGCGATGTCAATGCCGAGGGCAGGCAAGATCATCTGGACTCCTTGAGGTTGATAGTCTCTTGCGGCGCGGGTCAAACTTGCAGATGCAAGCTCTGCTCAAGGTATGAGCGGCTTTGGATACTGTCCGACCTCAGTGCGGTGTGTGCTTCCCAATGCTTCGAGCGGTTTCACACGGCAGAGCGAACACTGGAAGGCATCGAGGCAATGAACATGATGAGGAAAGGGCAAAAGAGGCTGTGATAGAGCCGCCTGAAGGATTTAGCTATTTCTTTCAATTCTGAACCGTAGGGTTGCAAATACTGCCTGCCCTCCAGTTTCTCTTTTACCGTTATCTTTCAGACTGAAAACGTCGAGCGGCGGTGTTGACCTCAAAGAACAGTCAACACCGCCGCTCGAACACTATTTCGGGTTAGGCGATTATGCTTGAGCCGGCGTCAAGTTTTAAGGAATCTGACAGCCTGAACATAAAGCTTTACAGGTACAGTTAGTAGAGTTCCATGTGCCACCATTTATCTCGCATTGCTGCGCGGAGGTCGAGGAACAAGGGGTGGGCGTTGGACTCGGCGCTGGCGCTGGCTCGTAACCGGGACGGTCGTCGAAGAGTTGCACCCAGCGCCCGTCGAACCCGCCGTTGGCCGCCGTGTACCACGCGCCCACCAGCCACATCCCGGCTTCGTAGTTCGTCTGGTCGCTGGTGATGACGCCCGAGTGCACGAAGAAGTCGTGCTGCCACCAGTAGGAGTTGTGCGAGTCGTAGTAGCCGCTGGCCGCCCCGCGGGTGCGCCCGTAGCTGTCGTATCCGAGCCCCTCGAAACCGCCGAACTCGTCCTGGCTCCAAGGGATTTCCGAGTTCAGTTCGGCCGAGTAGGTGCCCCAGATCGGCTTTTTACCGAGGACGGCGGCGTCCGCGCCGACCCCGTCCACCTTCCCGATGTCACGCGACCTCAGGTAGAAGAGTTGCATCCCCGCGCTCACCTCCGCCTGCCCCGCCTCGTTCAAAATCGGACTCTCCAGCAGGATGTACCGATAGTCGTTCGTCAGCCAGTGGATGTACCACTGGTTACCCGCCCAGTGCGTCGGCGAGATGTCGGCGATGTCCTGTAGTTCGTAGGTGATGCGCTTCGTCGAATACCAGGGTATCTCAGTGCCGTTATCGACGTGGCTGGAGAGACTCGACGCGTTCGCGTAATTCAACGGTTTTGCTTTCCACGCACTCACCGCCGATGGAGACCCTTCGGGCACAAACACATAATGCACGTTGTTGTCGCTCGCGTAATGGAGGTTAACTTCGGCTTCTGTCGACGTGTTCATCCGGCTCGCAATCGTGCTGTAGGGGGTCTTGACGTGCCACAGCGCGTGCGCGTGATAGCCGTAAGGGTCTGAGCCTTTATCCCAGTCGTTATCGTCGGCCGCCCAGAGCAGGACGTGCTTGCCCGTCGCCGTCTGCATTAAGTTCAGCCCGCCCGTATCGTAAGGGCGGCGGATGAGCTGCTCCCCGTGCATCGTGGCCGTGACGTGGTTGACGTACTCCCCGCCCCCGCCCGGTGTGCCCGTCACGCCGCGCACCAGGATTTCGACGCGCTCCCAGTCGTGGATGTCGTTGCCGTCCTTATCCGTCGCGTGGTAGACGTGGTAGAACAGCACGAGCGACTTGCTGCCGCCATCCATGTATTCGATGAGACTGGTGTAGATCGTCGGACGGATGCGCCAGTTGCTGTAAGCGCCCGAGCCGGAGGCGGAGGCGTTGACGTAGTTGTAGACGTTGAGCCAGTTGACGCGATTGTTAGAGAAGTCCCCGTCCTGGTCGAAGTCGAAGTTGGTGATCCAGTCGCGTCCCTGCTTGTTGTTGTTTCCATCCGCGCGCTGGAGGATCACGGGCGCGTAGTAGTGCAAGTACGCCTGGCGTTGCGCTTTGGTGAGACTCCAGGCCTGTGCGTGAGCGTGGCTCGCTCCAAAACCCAGTGTCAGTAAGACAAGTACGACAATTGTGAGTGAACGTGTCCCGGCCACAGGCCGGGCACTCGAAGAGGAGGTCGGCAGAGCCGACCCGTTATGTTCCCTTGTTTGCGTGTCACGGCGAGGCGACAGTTTCATACAATATTCTCCCTATTTTGCAGGTGTTTGACACAGTAAGGTTCCCGGAGGCACGAGCACAGACAAGTATCGCGGCCCTCCAGCAGTTCCTTAATTTAAGAAAAAGTGACGTGAGGTTAACGAAGTTCGCCCGCAGTAGAACGCGATTAAGTTAACCCGTGCACGATATGCCAGCGTGAAGCGGGGTGTCAAATGCTCCGAGGGAGTGCGGTAGATAGCAGGTTAGATGGATAGTGTTGCAAAATGCGGTCATACTTCTATGGTGCGGGTGGGGAGGCAGTGAGCAAACGTTGGAGCGCGTCCCAACTGATCACGCTGCCGCGCCGCAACGCCACGTATTCCTCGCAGTGAAGCGCCATCTTATCCCAGAGAGCATTGAGTTGTTGCAGAGTTTCATGCAACTCCTTTTGCGCCGCGAGGCTGTCGTCCACACCTTTCTCGCTGGCGAACAGACCGCTGCGAACGTCGTTGATATGATCAAGAAACTGTTGCTCCTTTAGCCAATCCGAACGGACGGCATCGCTTAGGTTCGTGAGCGGGAGTTGTGAGAGTCCCATGGTTTCGGTAAAAGTTCGCGACTTGCTCTTTTCGAGCCAGTGCAAGGCTCGAATCGGGTCAGCGGCCTCGGTGGCATAGAGCATGATGAGTCGCTCGTAGAGTTCCCTCGCCATGCCCATAAACTGTATCCGGCTCTCCTCATAAAGACCGAGCCGCAGCTTTTCAAAAATCTCCAGCGCCGCCTCGTAAGATTTTATGGCCTCGTCTAATTGCCCCGCGCCTTCATAAGCCTGACCGATTTGATCCAGCGTAGCCATTCTCCGGTCCACTTGTTCCGGCGGGTACGTCTGGAATGCTTTCTGCAAATGTTCGAGCGCTTCACGATAACGGTGCTGGCCGACCCGGATCGCTCCCATCAACTCCTCGCCATGAGACTCGACCGCGGGCGACACATGGACTAAAGAGAGCAACATGAGTTGCGACTCGGCCATGTCGTAATTGCCAGCCAGCCGGAAGAGATTGGCGGATTGGATGATTGCCTTGGCGAAGCGACGTTGGTCTCGGATGTCCATCGAGTAGCGGCGCGCTTCATCCAACTCTCGGCTCGCCAACTCCGCAGTCTGTTCGTTGCGAAGATGTTTGTATAAGAGTGTGAGCACAGTGCCTCTCCAGATCAGCACGTCGATAAAGAGAGACAGATACTTTTCTTCCGGTTGATCAACCGACACCATCGGTTTGAGCAACGTCTCGGCGCGCTGAAACGCTTCCATCGCCTCCTTTAACTGCCCGACCCGGAATCTATTTTCTCCAAGCGAGAGATACGACTCGACTGCACCGTGAAGGTCGTTAATCTTTAGTCTTAAATCTGCAACCTTTTCCAGCGACGCGATCGCGTCGTCGCTGCGCCCGGCCAGCATGGAGAGTCTGGACAGGTAGTAGAGCGCCTGCTGTGCGTGCCGCAGGTCTTTCGCTTCGAGATAGAGTTGGAAGGCTTGATAGTGATTGCCGAAGGCCGAGACGGGATCGCCGAGTTGCTCCTGCACGTCGCCCAGATTGCCGTAAGCCATGGCGAGATTCACGGAATTACCGATGGCCTTCCATCGCTCGATAGCCTTAAGATTCATCTCCAACGCCTGTCGATAGTTCCCGACCCCGCGATAACAGATGGCTAACTGATTCATGATCATTGCCATCCGAAATGCGGCCTCCGAAGGTTGCGCCCGATCCACAAATTCCAGGGCTTCCTCCAGATAAGGGATCGCCCGCCGGAAGTCCTCCGTGTTGTTATCGTTCCGTTTAGCCCACGCCGTTACAGCTATCCCGGCCACACCGCTGCAAGCGAAACGCGCGCGCTCTGCTTGATCACCGTTGAAGGCAGCGGCGACCGCGTAGTTGAGTTCCGAGAGCACTGCGGCGAGTTGCGGATCGCTTTCGGCCAACTTGAGGAAGAGGTTGGAAAAATTGACGAGCAGTTCGACATTCACTTGTGAGAAGTCAATCTCTGCGAGGAGTCGTTGCTTCGCCTCTTCAAGTTGGAGTTTGCCTGCTTGAATCCCTTTCAGATAATTGTTGAGTTGATCCCGGTAGTGCACCATGAAGGGCTTTGGAGCGTCAGGCGGCGGCGTGTCGGACGATTGGCTCTTGAGGAATTGCTGTCTCTGCTGAAAGACATTCCAGAAGACTGCGAACTCTTGTTTAGCCTCTGCAAGGTAGACTTGAGTTTCCTGCCGATAGGCAGGAGCAGTCATAATGAGTTTCATCTCCTGATTGGCATTCTCATCAGATTCCTGCGAAGCGATGATTTGACCGTAAGTGGCCCACAGCACTTCGCGCAGGCGTAAGCGTCCGGCATCAGGCACTCCGCGAGCCATTATGTCGGCGCGCTTAAACATCTCCCACGCGCGCTGGGGGTCGGGCAGCAGTAGAAAAGCCAGCCCATTCGACAATAGGCAGCGCGCCGTGTTGGTTATCCATTGCGCCATCCGAAGGTCGAGCGCGGGCTTCGTGGTATCGTCCGCGACAAGCTGCGATTGACCGATGACACGCAGACGCGCTTTGGCGCATGTTGTGATCAACAGGGGATAGATGATGATGTTTTGCGGGTGCTTCACGGCGACGCCGAGTTTGTCGCGCCAGTAGCGTTCGGCCTCCTCGATCAACTCCCACAATTGCTCATCCGCAAGTCGAGATAGTTCCTCGTCCCCGGCGATGATCTCATGCGCCTTTTCCAACGGCATCGTGCCGAACACGACCTGATTGCCGACGGCGACGAGTTTGTTATGTAGTTCAGGCGGCATGACTAAGTTTTTCCCGGTATCATCGAACGCATCAAACCGGCGAGCGTCGCCACGATCTCTTTCATCGTGTTGTCGAGCGGCGTGGTCTGCGTCGGGTCGTACTCAACCTTCGTGCTGCCGTCGCTGTCGCGCGTGAAGCGTACGTGCCCGACGACATAGAGCAGCGAGATGCATCCGGTGAGGACGACGGGAGCCGCGAGCAAGAGCGGAACGGCTGCGGCTTCCTGCGTCGGCGGGTGCTCTAACCACTCCTCAAGCGAAGGCTTAATCTCCGGCACTTGCGCCATCATCGTTAACAGTTGCCGCGCGGAAGCCGCAGCCGCAGCCGGATCGGCCTCGGCCGCGCGCTCGACATCAACCGCCTGACCTTCGCGTGAGAGTATTTCCTGAAGCGCCTGAACCTGATCCTCTTTCCCTTCGGGCGTCTCGTCAGTTGCCAACTCGCCTGCCAGAGAATCAACTATCGAGAGCGCCTGCTGATCTGTGAGCGTGGCGATCTTTTCCTCAAGTGTCTTCATTGCCTGTCTCCTTTGCTTGCCGGGTGGCTGTGAAGTAATTGTTTAGAGCCAGTCTCCTAACAGAATGAACGGCGACCAGTGGTAGGGGTGCTGGTATTCCGGGTCTTTCATCAAACTCTGTTGCGCCCGTTGCAGAGCCTGCCATTTCGGGAGCGGTTGCTGTGGGTCGAGCCAGTAACGATAGAACTCGTTGAGCAGATGTTGTGAACTGCGTTTATTAACATTCCACAGACTCACCAAGAGGGACGGCGCGCCGGCATAGAGAAAAGCGCGCGTCAATCCGATCAACTCGTCTCCGGCCTGCAATTCCGCACGACCCGTGGAACAAGCGCGAAGCGTGACGAGGTCTGCCGTCAACTCCAAGCCGAAAATCTCACGGGCAGAGAGAAAATAAGGAGCACGCTCGGTTGTATCGAGTTGCCGGAGGGTCGAGAGGGGAAGCGTCCTCTCGCCGTCGGAGACGAGCAATCCAGAGTCCAGCGGATCGCCGCCCACGTCCGCGCCGAACACGCCGTGACAGGCGAAGTGTATGACATCGTGCGCGCCGATCATTTCTTTGATGAGTTCTTTGCTGGCAGGTTGGTAATCGTCGCTCGGACTTGCTCCGATCAGGTAGACATCGTCGTGCGTAGTGCCGCGCCCGCGAAACAATTCGGCCAGCATCTCCCCATCGGCCTCGAATTCCTGCGCGTTGTGGTCATCGGCTGCGGCCACCGCCGCGATCATACAGTTCTGTGGTTCGTGGTTCGAGCCTGCGAGGCGCTTGCGATTCTTGTACTGGCAATATTGCAGAATGCTCGCGCTCTGCACATAACAGATGCCGAAACGCTCTATGAGATACTCCTGTGGCGACCAGCGCAATGCGGCAAAAGGAAGCGAGTGCAAAGGTCCATGAGGGACAAAACAGAGCAACTCACAATCTTCAATCTGCGCTCTCAAATCCGCCGGCAAGAGCGCTTCGGAGAGGTTATTGAGATAGGTCAGTTCGTAGGCGAAGGCAGGCTTGCGGAGATTAATCCGGTTGACTTCTTTGGTTCTTTTGTTTGCGTTGACGGCGGGCGGCAGAGATAGCAATTGCCTGTAACGTTCGCGCTCCGCCTCAACATCCCACCCTGGAGGCAGACCGTGGAAATCGAGAATCAGGCGTTGCGCGCATCGTCGCAAGTCGTCTCTGGTGAGAGGCGTTTGCTGTGCTCCTATCTGCGCCGAGAAGACGAGCGGCGCGGGGAGCCCTTCTTTCGCTAAAAAGATTAAGGTACTGCATGAGGTCGTGAAATATTCGATGAGTGCAACTCTGGTCATTAACGTTTGACTCGAAATGCGAGCTTAGAGGATTAAGTGTTCGCCAGATGCGTTGAGCAAGCATAGCGGAGGTTTAAATTTTATTACAATAGATATTGACAATCTCCCTGCACAAATATTCAGCAAAGGTTGCAGCCTTGCACAAAAATTATGGATGTAACGCAGCAACTTGGATAGTACTGTTTAGCGGCTTCATCCTCTCAGGGTTGTGCCGGGCGTAGGCCGGAAGGGCGGCTCCGAAAGTGAGGCCGAGAATCATCAGCGCGAAACGGAGGTAACGCGGGTTTACAACTTTCCCCTTTCTTCAACTGCTTGAGGTGAGTGTAGCGAGGTTGCTTTGCTGTGAGCTTTGAATGTCAGCGGGGTATCCCGGTCGCCCGCGAGCACCTAACAGCTTGCCGAAACGTCCACCGGCGGCTTAATAACTCATCCACCGCAGAATGTGTTGACTTTTCGCACCTCGATAACAGATTCTTGTGCAACCTGCTGGCAGCGTTCTGTGACTTTCGCGCATGGTTCTTTCCCCTAACACCCGCCTCGGCCGCTACGAAATCCGCTCCCTGCTCGGCGAGGGCGGGATGGGCGAGGTCTATCTCGCGCGCGACCCGAAGATCGGGCGCGACGTGGCGATCAAAGTGCTGCCCGCGCAGTTCTCCGCTGACGCCGAACGCCTCGCACGCTTTGAACAGGAGGCGTGCGCCGCCGGCGCGCTCAACCACCCGAACGTCCTCGCCGTCCACGACGTCGGGCAGCACGACGGCGCGCCCTTCGTCGTCTCCGAGTTGCTCGAAGGCGAGACGCTGCGCGAGAAGCTGCGGGGCGCGCCGCTTCCGCAGCGAAAGGCTGTTGACTACGCATCGCAGATCGCGCGCGGCCTCGCCGCCGCGCACGAGCGCGGAATCGTGCACCGCGACCTCAAGCCCGAAAACATCTTCATCACTTCGGATGGGCGCGCGAAGATTCTGGACTTCGGGCTAGCGAAACTAACGCAAGGGGACGGGCAGCAGTCACAGACGGAGATTCCGACGCGGCGCGTGGACACGAACCCCGGCGCGGTGATGGGGACTGTCGGCTACATGGCGCCGGAGCAGGTGCGCGGGCGGGAGGTGGATCACCGAGCCGACATCTTCTCGTTCGGCGCCGTCCTCTACGAGATGTTGACGGGGCGGCGCGCTTTTCGCGGCGAGTCGGCGG
>DASPJG010000733.1:0-20908 GCA_035628755.1 Pyrinomonadaceae bacterium | reverse complement strand
ATCTTCGTGATGTTGAAGAAGGAGTTGGACTACTGGTACTTGGAAGACTGCTTGTACAATCGCAAGCTGCGGGCGCTCAATGCTGCGGCTTGAGTGTTGACTTTGCATAGGAACTCATTCAACCCGACGCCTCGATAGCATTTCTTTCCTAGGTGTCTTTTTAACTTTGAGTTGAATGCTATATGCTCGGCGCAGGTTAATTCAGACGTTGGACAGCTTGGCAGCGTTGAGCCATCCAACCTATGAACAAGCCAAGAATCAAGACATGGAAGCTGTTCGTGCTGATTGTGTTAGTTGTAGGCTGGCCAGCGGTTCCTTTCTTGCTGTATCACGTAGTTGACCAAGCCGTAACCATTCACTATATGCAGATTGGCTATCGTGATACGGAAGTAGATTTGTATAATCTTGCTCAGTTCACCGTCGCGCAATCTCCAAAGCTCACCAGAGCGGCTGTCCTTGAATCGTTGCGTCGAACGCACTCGCCCGAGAAGATAAAAGAAGAAGGCTCGGTCATTCGTACAGGTAGTTTGAGCTTTGAGTTTGGCAGCGATAGGACGCGGGCAAGAGTGTATCGGTGGAATAAGAAGTGAAGCGCAAGCAGCTCGCCGTACGCTGTCCAACAAGTCACTGCAGCCCGACTCCTCATTACGCATCGCTTCATTCGTCGCGGCTGATTTCCAGCGTTCGACGGACGATCTGGTAAGTCAATTTTCGTTACTGCGTGAGAAAACCTGTGGCTCGCTACGACACAATTGGGCATGGCTATTCCCAGACCCGGCGCGAGGATCCGCGTTTCCGTGTGCTGATCCATGCGGCGCTTGCCGATGCTCGCACGGTCGTCAACGTCGGCGCCGGTACCGGCGCGTACGAACCGTCGGATCGACACGTGATCGCAATTGAACCGAGCGACGTGATGGCAGCGCAGCGACCGCGCGATCTCGCTCCTGCAATCCGCGCGTCCGCAGGCAGCCTTCCTCTTCGCGATCGCTCTGTAGACGCGGCAATGGCAGTGCTTAGTGTTCACCATTGGGATGAGGAACGTGAGCAGGGCGTCCGGGAGCTTCGGCGCGTGGCGCGGGGAGCCGTTGTAATCCTGACCTATGACGCGACGGTTAGCGGTGCGATGTGGCTCATGGCCGATTACCTGCCGGAGGTAGCCGCGCTGGACCTCCGAATCTTCCCGCCTCTGGAACAGCTAGCGGAATGGCTTGGCGGTGACGTGCGAATCGATGAGCTACCAATCCCATGCGATACACCTGATTGGATGCTCGGTTCATTCTGGGCTCACCCGGAGCGTGTGCTCGACGCGCACGCGCGAGCGGCTACATCCGGCTTTGCGCGCCTGCCAACCGACGTTGTCGACCGTGTTGTGGCCGAAGTGTCCCGCGACTTGGCAAGCGGCCTGTGGGACAGCCGCTATGGGCACCTGAGGAACCTTGACGCGCTCGATGTTGGTCTTCGGCTCGTTGTCGCAACGTCGAACTGATCCTGAGGGCCGGGCAACTGTGCCGTCGAACAATGAGTTGCAGCAAACGGGCTGCGCCTGCCGCTGAACCCAAGCGTTAGGCCGCTATGTGGAGACTATGGGATTCATTCTCAACGATAAGCCGTTCGCCATCAGGAGCGCCGAACTGTTTGCGACCATCCCGAACCCGTACTGGGTGCGCAAGTATGACCCCGCAGACGACCCCCGACCCTTTTGGTCGCTGGAGGTTTGGGTCGAGGGGGAACTGGGCATCGAAGACGAGGCGCGGGCGACCGCCGAAGAAATGCGTTTCCCCGTCCGCCGGTGGGCGGACGTTGTTGGTCAGACGGTCGAATGGGCGGGGACATACGACGAGAAGGCTGGCGAGCCCTACGGAGGTTTCTACCTCGGAGTGCACGATGCCATCAGCCGCGCCCGACTCCGCTTCACCGAGCGTGAAGGCATCGCCGTCCGGTTCGAGTGGGAAGGAGCCTGCAATGTATACTTGGACAATGAATACAAACGCGACGTGCCCTTCTCGGCGGCGGGCTGGGCCCGGTTCATGGGGGTGACCGTTCAGGGGAACGGGGCACATACTGACGAGTCGGTGCGTGACCGCCTCGCCCAGTACTTCGACCCGCGCGACTTCATTCAGGGGCCGCTAATACGTCGCAGTTACCGGCACAGCTTTTTCAGACGCATCAATTCATCCCACGCGGTGTTCACGCCGTCTGACCCGCGGGCGGTCTAACAACGGCATGCACCCGCCCGCTAATAGCACAGCACTCGTCCGCAAGACTTGAATGCTTGTGTAGTTGTGTGCGGTGCGTGATGCCGGGCATCGGGCGGCTAAAGGCATTACCATTTCTATTTAACGGAGGCGACGATGGCGAGAATTACCGGGATCGGTGGGATTTTTTTCAAGAGCAAAAATGACCATGCCGCGCTTGCGGCCTGGTATCAGGAGCACCTGGGTATTTCACTGGAGAGCTTTGGCGGTGCCATCCTGAAATGGCCGGACGACAAGGCCGAGGATAAAGGTCTCACCGTGTGGCACATCGCAGAAAAAGAAAGCCAGTGGTTCAGCCCCAGTGACTCATCTTTTATGATCAACTACAGGGTTGACGACCTAGAGGAGATGATCGCTCAGCTCCGCGCGGGCGGGGTCGAAATCATCCAGGGCCCCGAGTTCCATGAAAACGGGAAGTTCGCGTGGGTGATGGACCCTGAGGGGAACAAAGTGGAATTGTGGGAGCCGATGATCTGGGATGACAAGAACAAGGGCGCCTGAAGTTCCTGCACCAGCCGCCCAACAACTGCATGCAGCGGACGCGCAAACCAGCTCGGTCATGACACCTGAGGATCGGTGCGCGCCCGCTGATGCGGTAGTGTTGCAGCAACCACTTTCCCAGTTATAATCTGCCCTTCAGTACATCCGATCAATCTTCAGGAATCATCTACTTCGTAGAGTTCTGCTATAGGCCGCCCCAGTCAACATACTTACACACCAACAGGCAATAGGTGTCCACTCCAGTGGACACCTATTAAGGGATGTCGCCGACTGATGTTTCAAATATCAGTCTTTATTCTCCGAAAGTCATCTTCAATCCGGCTGATGTCGGCGGGCCGGATCGCTTCTCCTTCAATGAAACGGGCGTCTGGTTCGGCGCTGGGTTCAATGCCTCGCGGGCGCTTGTTTATCACCTCCATCCAGACGACGCGCGCGTCTTCCAGAAGGCGCGCGTCGCGGCGGAGGGGCAGACTGATCCGCAACAGGCCGCCATCAAAGTGGCCGCCGCCGAAGAGAGTCTCTTTGGATACTCGCTGAACTATCACAGCAACGACGTGTTGGAGATGCTCACCAGCTTCAACGAGGCGCAGTGCGCTGACGATGCCAACATCCTGACTTCGATGCTTCGCGCCATAGGGATTCCCGCGCATCCGGCGACTGCTGATGCCGCACTTGAGACTAAAGCGGCGAACTGGACGTTCGATACGTGGACGGAGTTTCTCGTGCCGAATGGAACCTCCCCCGAATGGCTCATCATGCATCCGCACGAGTATCCGGGTGAACCGCCCAGCTCACGCGCCAATTTTGGAGCTAATAAAGGCGTCGCCACTAAATCATTCAACGATCTGGTGATAATGGCCGGAGAAAACTGGAATGCCAGCGAAGCAACCGACGGCGCATTCGACGTGACCTACCAACGCTCCTTATGCCTGGAGCCTCTGGAAAATCACTTCTCGCATTCCGGGTGGCTGCTCGACCTCTGCGAACAATAATTCTACTGTCGCCGCTTAAAAGTAATTCCTTTAACCTCTCGTTCGTCAACTCCTGAATTGAACACAAATCCCGCGATTTTTCCCTTGTCGTCGCGGGTAAAAGAAAGATTGATCTGCCCGCCCGCCGTGGTGAAAACATCGGCGTATGCGGCGGTGAGTTCAGGGGTGAGAGTTTCGCTGACCTGAAGGGAGAGATTCTTGCCTTTCAGCGAAATTTTGTAATCCGCGTCAAACTCATCGCTGTAATAAGTCCCCGCGTATTCGGATAATTGTTGCGGCGAATCGAACGGCGGTTTGACGGGCATGAAAATGTCCGGCGTTCCGCTTTTTGTTAGTATCTTTATTTCAGAAATCGTACCGGAATTGTTAAAGACGGGATTTAGTTCCGTTACATCTGTGCCCGCAACCAACAGTAAGCGGTTTTCGGATATCGGCGTCACGGGTATTTCGTTTTTCAGGAGCCCGCTGTTAATTAATTTTCCGTCCTTGAAACTCAGCTTGAAGACCCTGCCACTCTCCGGGTGTGCATAAATGCCCGCGTAGCGGAGAGCATCCTTTTCAGACAGAGTGATCGTTGCGGGTAAAGTTTCGGCAACTCTTTTTTGGCCCGGCACATCGGGTTTCAATTGCCCTTCCAGATAGATATCCGCGAGCTTATTCACAATTACACTCGGAAAAATCGCCATGTTGTTGGACAAAGCGATTACCGTAAATTTTTGTTCGGGAAATGAGAGGATCTGTGCCCGGTAGCCGGACATATTGCCGCTGTGCCTGATTATCGGCAGCCCCTTATATTCGCCCCGCCACATCCCGAATGCGTAACTTATTTTCTCCCCGCTGTTTAAGGTTCCCGGCGTGGTTACCAGTGAAATCAACTCCTTGTTCCCGACCTTCGGCTCATAAAAATTTTGAGTCCACAAATACAAGTCTTCGACAGTAGTTAAAACACCACCGGCGCCAACAAGGTCATACAATGAAGAGCGGGCGCGGATACTTTTATCCGGACCGATCATATAACCGTGCGCCCGGTTTTTGACGACCTCAAAGCGGTTATCGAAAAACAGAGTATTTTTCATGCCCAGAGGCTTGAAAATGTTTTCCTCGGCGAATGCCCGCAAAGATTTCCCGCTCACGCGCTCGACGATGATTCCCATCAAAAAATAACCGGAATTACTGTACTGGTACTTTGCGCCCGGTTTGAAACTGATATTCTTTTGACGCGCCAGGATATTTAATATGTCTTTATCGGAGTAGGCGTTATCGGTGCCGAGCCCGCCGAACAAGACCAACGCCTGAAATTCACGGATTCCACTGGTATGATGAATCAAATGCCGGATCGTGATCGTCTCGTCGTATTTCGGCATTTCGGGAACGTACTTGCGAATGTCGTCGTCGAGCGACAATTTCCCCTGCTGCGCCAACAGAGCGATGCTGAACGCCGTAAATGGTTTTGAAACTGAAGCGAGATTAAACCGAGTCGTAGGCGTGTTCGGAACGTCGTAATCGAGATTCGCCATTCCGAAACCGCGTTTGTAAACAAGCTTGCCGTCTTTAACCACGCCGACCGCACATCCCGGCATGTCGTTTTTGTCCCATTGAGAAAGAAACGCATCCACGTTCTTTGCCAGCTCATCATCGGAAGGCTGAGTTTTAGCGGTCATATTCTGCTGTCCCAGAATGTCGCTGGCGGTGAAACCGACCATAAACAAGATAACGACGATAAGTTTTCTTATAAATAAATCCTGATCTTTCATCTCCTTGATTCTCCTTTTCTTGTTTCTTGGTCACAACTCGGAAGCCGTTACAAAGGTAAATAATGTTTCCCGAGCCCGGCGATGTCGTCGGAGACAACCCTCAGAAACCCGGTGCGACTTCTATTCTCGGCCTGTAGGATGATTATCGAACTTGGACTAGCGTTACCCGGTGCCTGATCGGCGATCTTCGCGGCACCTGCCTGATGCGCGTGTAATTGACCAGCTCGTGAATCACCTCTTCGGTAATTTCGGGCGTCTTATTTGCACCATTATCTACAAGTAGAAACGTGCACGGCGGCGGGCTATTAACAACAAAGAGGAATAAATTTTCACATCTTTTGTGCCTTCATAACTCTATCGCGCTTCGTCCAGTAGCGTTTGAAGCTCATTGAAATGCCCGTTCTTTTGAGCCCCTAATAAATTACAGCCGTCTGAGCGGTGACAGAGAGCTTTACCCTATGAGCGGTATAGCATCGATCATAAACAGGTAGCGTGTAGGTGAGATTGGGGCTTGGCGCAGCCCCGTGTGTAGCGTACATAATGAATTATTCAGGCCACGAGAGTGAACATAGCGATTCGCGCTTTCATCTTGCGAGCCTTAGTTTGGATGGGGCAAAAGGCTCTGTGAGAGTGCGAAGGCAGGCAGGCTTTAACGCAATTTATAGAATCTGATGCGATGTATATCATCAGGTATAAGTGATGCGCTTTATCAAACACCGTCGCTTAGCAACGGCATGCACCCGACCGCGAATAGCGCCGCCTTCATGCGCGAGACTTGGATGGTTTTAAGGTCGAACGCGCGGCGGGTGATACCGGGCGTTAGGCGTAGGACTCGTTACAATTATTTCTGAGGTGCGAGAATGGATCGGGATATTGCGCTAAAAGTGACAGGAGTGATTTTCACTGTAGTAGGAGGTCTGCGCCATTGGCGCAATATTAAGTTTAGATCAAACTTGAAATCTGATTTAGAGATTCTAAAATTATACGAAGCGCACGGCACTGATAATCCAAACTTCAAGGCGTTAAAAAGTCATGTGGATAAAACGATGGCGCTGACTTTGCTCTTGAGCGAAGCGGGAGGCTGACCGCCATAACGGGAGGTGTGCGGCACAACCCAAGCCACCCGACAGGCGCAGCACCTGACCGCACTCAGCATGCTTCCCGTCAATCTTGGGTGGCGCGTCGTAGGTTGTGTGGTCTCGCCGGATGGCAGTTGAGCTTTAGCGTTAGGCCGCAGCGCTGTCCTAGATGAGATGCAAAGCTATCGTCCAAATCTTGGCGAGTTGCGCAGCGTCCACCGCCCCGCAAAACCTCGCCTCTGGCCGATGTTGGCGCTCAGCACACCTCTCTTAATGGTGGCCGCTTTGTGCACCCTCTTGATACTTGATTCCTTCACCGGCGTTTTTACCGGAAGCAAAGAAGGCTCCCTTGATGATGTTTCTAATTATTTCATCTGCATGGGCGTTGTGGGTTTGTTGTTGGCTCTACTGGGCAGCATCTTGGTAAGCGATTATCGTGCGTGGTCTGCGACGAGAACCGTAAAGCTAGCAATCTATCAGGAAGGCTTTACCTACGAGAGCCAAAGCCGAATAGAAGCCTGCCGCTGGGACGAGATCGAAAAGATCAAATTCAAGATGCTCCAGGTTCATTCCAAAGCGTTCCGCACAAGGGTGAAGGTGATCCGGTCAATCGTAAAAAAGGACGGCACGGTGATTAATTTCGCGGAGACACTGGACCTTAGACAGATTACAAGACTCATCACCACGGCAAAGGACGAGGCTGGTTGATTGGAGGCGCAACTCAAGAAGCACGATGCTGCACCAAGCGTGATAAGTTTAAGATGGCAGCCTAACAACGGCATGCAGCGGACGCGCCTCCAGCGTGCCTTTTATCAATGAAGTACCGTGTGCGCCGCTGATGCCGGGCGTTAGATTGCTTGATAGGATGGCAAACCTTTAAATCACTATTCGATTCCAAAGCGCTGCTGTGACTGCCATGTACACAAGATTTGTCATGCCTGCTAAGAAACATTTTATTGTCCTGCTCGGCTGCTTTGCACTGTGCGCCGCCCAATCGCCGATGGCTTTTGCCCTCCGGCCTCGCTCGCCGCTCAAGCTTGAAATCAAAACCGTCGACCCATCAACCGGCAAACGGAAAACGACGTATTCTGTGGGTGAGGTCGTTTCAGTGGTCTTCACGCTAACCAATCGGGGTCGCACGGTAAGAAGAATCAAAGAACTGGGTGATACCGAGATAAGTGTCAAGCTCACTTGGAAATACAACAGGTCGGATCAGATCGACTTCCGCGAAGGGGTGCGCGGCGGGACGGGCGGCGCGTACACGACACCAGGCGGCGATACTTTTTGGACATCGCGTGACCCGCGATATATCGTGATCTCACCCGGACAGAGCATTAAAGTGGAGATAGACGATCTGCGCCGTTTCTTCGCAATCGGCCTTGACGACGGGGAATACACCCTGAGGGCAGATTACGGTGACGGGTTGATAGCTCAGTGCTCGTTTAAGGTCGTGATCGACGAAGCCAAGAGCGTCCCGATTCTGGAGAAGATGGTGAAGAACGGCAGAGACGGGTTGGGAACGTGGGCGGACAACTATCTCAGATTAATACGCCAGCCCTCGATCAGTGGACGCATCGTCGTCGCGCGCGGAAAGGGTCTGAAAGGGGTCTTAATCAGCGTCACCGGATCAGAAAAGACCAACATTGAAACGAGAACTGACGGTCTGTATGACCTGACTCATATGATGCCCGGCGGCACTTATGTTCTTACGCCCTCCCTAGAAGGCCACACTTTCGACCCTCCCAGCAGAACTATCAGGAACCTGTCGTCCAAACTGGGAAGTGTAAACTTCACGGCCAGACGTATTCCGACGGGTTTGAGCGTATTCGACGAAGATGGAAGCCCTCCGGCTGGTGCATTCTCAACGTGTAGTAAAGGTGATGCGTTCGGAGCAGAGTATGTAATTAGTGAGCTTCAGTCGGGAGGCTCTTATCGGTGGAGATACTGCGTTGGTTCGGCTTCAGCCATAGGATTTTGGCGCAATCTAACGTTGGGCATGCACCTGACGCCCCACCACGGAGCCTTTCATGATTAGTTGAACGGGGGCGCGGGTGATGCCGGGCGTTAAACTGCTGTCTTGGATGTGAGAGTATGAAACGTGGATTATTAATGTTTCCAATTGGCCTGGCCTGTGGTTTCTTCTGCGGGTTCGTCGTCGCTTTTCTTTGCGTATGGTTCGAGAGTCGCCCGGGTGACATGGAGGGTCAGCCTATGACCCTCGGCGAATACATTGCTGTGGGAATAGCCTTCGGAGGTTTCGGTGGCTTGGTAGGGCTAATTCTCGCGCCTGTAGTTTATTTTATCTGGTTCACACAGTTGAGTAGCCGGGAACTTGTTAAAGCAATTTGTCTGATTGTGGCTGCAACAATTTCTTTTGGTTTGTTGAGCGGGTTGTCCGTTAATCTGTTCTATGCGTTGCCCGCGACCATCCTCGGCTTCTTCGGCTCATCTCTCGCCGTCTACATTTTTTATAAAGATAAATCTCAAGTGCAGATGAAAGATGGCGTCACGGTATAACAAGGGGATCAACCGGGCTCGCAATTACCAGCTCTCCTATACTCAAGGTTGATGGCTCGCCGGTTATCCCCTGCGTTAGTCTCCTGTTAGTGCTGCTGGAAACACTGCTGAAGAATAGGATATGACACCCCAAGCACGTAAGGGCTGCCTCGCCTCCATCCGCGACGACATAGCCTCCATGCGCGTCATCAAATGCCGCATGGCTCATGAGCGAGTCGTCGCCGCAACTGCCCTCTCGCAGCCGCCAGTAGACCGAGGCCCGTTGTATAACTTTAAGCGGGTTGGGCTGTGCAGCCCGGACGAGCGTGCCGGGAGGCTTGGCTGTAGCCACACGATGTCGAGGACAAAGCTGGATAGAGCAATCAATGAGTTGGAGCCGGGGAAGGCCGAGCAGCTTGGGCATGAACTGAATTGGATCAGCAATGAGATTCACCTGCTGGATCACCTGAAGGGGAAGGCCGAGGCGCGCCTGGCATCAGCGCGGCGGGAGGCGCGCGCCGGGAGCGTTGATGCACAGGCATTTGAGATATTAAAGGAGACGGAGGAAGTTACGCGTCTGGAGCGGCAGCATGACGAGTATGTGGAGAGGATCGGCGTGTTGAGGGACAGAGTGGTATCGGAGATTGAGAGGCTCTTGGGGGAGATTGAGTAGTAACGGGGACACGGGCTGACGAGGCGGCACAGCCTGACAACGGCACGCAGCGCGTCTATGAATGGTAGTTGTGTAAGAGATGTTTTGTTGTCTGAGTGCGGGCATCTGCTGAACGTTCTACTATCAAATGTTGGCGCGTGGTTCGTTCCTGATGACTGGCATTACCCGCATTTGGTGTGCAGTTGAATTCAACGCACTTTGGCAGATTCGTCTTTCACCCGCGTATCTATCGCCACCCAGTTTACTTCCCACGTCTTGCCTCCATCATCCGAGAACGCCTGTTCAAAACGGCATGAATTAGGTGTGATGTCCGAAATAATAAATCGGACAATGATCGCTCGACCGTTGAGCGATTCCTGACCGTAAAACTCGCCGCGTCCGTTTTTGAACTCGCCGAACACAGGTTCGCTCAGCGTACCAAGTGCGCTGTTGGAAAAATTGAGGCTCCACTGTCGGGATTCAGGATTATATAGACGCAGCGACAGACCTTCGATGCGGCCTGCCGCGCCGCCGACTTCAAGCTCAACCAGATTTGCACGCCCGTTCCAAACCTTTCGAACGATGGTCGTACCCTCGTATTCGACCCAGGTAGTCGAGCCGGTCAAAGGACGCAGGCGGCGCGACAGGCGTGTCTTCCACGTACCAATCTCGAAGTCGAAGTCGCGTTGTCCATCCCGTTTCGGGGCAACTGGGTGGGGGCTTGTTCTCGATGCGTCCGAACTCTGCTGAGCGAGCCCCTGAAAGGGTTGCAGCGCGACGAGCAGGATGCACAATAAGAGATGAGCTCGAACATGTTTGGGCGTGTTCATAATCGTGTCCTCAAAAGTTGTCTTCAAGCTTTCCTCTGAAGCGCGCTGCTACACGGATTCACCAGTCGAGTTTATTTTGCTCTGACTAATTGCTTTCCGCGAAACGAGATGGTTGCGCCGGGTTTTATTTCGTAAAAATCAATTTTCGTTCGTTTGAGTTCCGCGGCGAAGCCGTCTGCATTTTGACTGATGCCGGGAAAAGTTCCGAAGTGATGCGGAACGGCGAGGCGCGCGTGCATGACTTGCGCGGCCTTCGCCGCCATGCGCGGCTCCATGCCGAAGTGACCGCCGATGTTGAGTAGCGCGACATCTATCGCATAGCTCTCGCCGATGGTTTCCATGTCCTTGAAATACGCCGTGTCGCCCGAATGATAAATCGTCGGGCCGTTTTTGATGATGATGACAAAGCCAGCCGGATTGCCGCCGTAGACGCGTTCAGGTTCACTCGCCCCGGCTTTGGGATTGAAGACGCTGCTCGAATGAATGGCTGGCGTCATGGCGACCGTCACTTCGCCGTCGGCGATTTGAATTTCGCCGCCGATGCCCATGATGGCGTCGGTCTCGGCCCGCTTGCTTGGGAAGTCAGCCAGTTTCACCAGATTTCCCGCCAACTCAGGATTGCTGATGAGCGCCGCGCCGGTGCGTCTGGCGATTTCGACGGCATCCCCGACGTGGTCGCGGTGTCCGTGCGTGAGAAGGATGTAGTCAACTTTGGTGACTCCTGCTAGCGGGTCACGTCCGTCCTTAGTTTCAGGATTGGAAGGATTCTTGATCCACGGATCGATCAAGAGGACTTTGCCGTTGGGTGTCGTGAGGGAAAAAGCCGAGTGCCCGTGCCATTTCAATTTTGTTTCCTGCGCCGTCGCCCCGCGCACGAAGACGGACAATAAAATGAACAGGGCGAATAGTAGTTTCGTCTTGGCGGTTTTTGAATTCATTGTGCGCGGCTCAATATTTTTTAATTTTGGATTTACGTTCATAATTCCAGCTTTGCCAAAATAAATTCTACAGACAATCGGAATGTTCACAAGAGCCGATTTTAGACAAAGCGCATAGACCAATTTATAATCGCAGGACATGCCATATTCACCGTTCATCATGCTCGACGGAAAATCCGCCCTGCCGCTCTACCGTCAAATTTATGAGGCCATTCGCCAGGCGATCTTAAGCGGCAGTTTGCGCCCGACCACGCCGCTTCCGGCGACTCGTTTGTTGTCAAAGGAGTTGGGAGTGTCGCGGATGACGGTCATCAACGCTTACGATCAACTTTTCGCCGAAGGTTATCTCGAAGCGAAGACGGGCGCGGGAACTTTCGTCGCCGCGCATCTGCCCGAAGAGTTCCTGCAAACTTCAAATTTCGAGCGTCGGGAACATCAGGAAAGTTCTTTGACGCGCAAGGTGAGTTTTTCAGATTACGGTAAGAACTTGGCGCAAAACAGCAACAGCATTTTGCGGCATCACGGCAAAAGCTCGCTTGTGCCTTTTGAGCATGGCGTGCCGGGCACAGAGGAGTTTCCGTTCGACGTATGGGCGAAAATCGCGCAGAGATGGCAGAAGAAACCGCCCACATCACTTCTCAGCTACGGAGATTCGGTCGGCTTCCGACCCTTGCGTGAGGCGATTGCCATGCATCTTGCGACAGCGCGCGGCGTGCTCTGCAAAGTGGAACAAATCATCATCACCAACGGCACGCAACAGGCGCTCGATTTAATCGGCAGAATCTTTCTGACAAAAACAACCGACGTTTATATTGAAGACCCCGGCTATTACGGAGCGCGCGATATATTTGCCGCAACGGGCGCGCGCCTCGTCCCCGTGCCGATTGACGAAGAGGGCTTCGATTTGCAAACGGCGCGAAAGCTGAGCCGTCGAGCGCGGCTCGTCTATGTCACGCCGTCGCACCAGTATCCACTCGGCGTGACGATGAGTTTGGCGCGTCGTTTGAACTTGCTCGAATGGGCGCGAGAAAGAGACGGTTTCGTTATCGAGGATGATTACAACAGCGAATATCGTTACAGCGGGCGACCGCTCGCCTCCCTGCAAGGTCTCGACCGCGACGGGCGTGTGATTTACCTCGGCACGTTCAGTAAGACAATTTTCCCCGCTCTCAGACTTGGATATCTGGTTGTGCCGACGAATTTAATTGAAGTCTTTGCGGCGGCGCGCGCGCTCACCGATTTACATTCGCCTTCGCTCGATCAGGCCGTTCTCGCAGAATTTATCGCAGACAGACACTACGCCAGACATATTCGCCGGATGCGCGGAATTTACGAAGAACGACAGGGAATTCTGGTTGAAGAGGTGCGAAAAAATCTCAAGGGGAGGTTGGAAGCTGCGCCCGCTGCTGCGGGCATGCACCTGATCGGCTGGCTTCCGCGTGGCATCAACGACAGGGATGTATCACAGCGCGCGGCGGCAGCGAACCTGAAGATCGCGCCTGTTTCGGCTTACTGCATCGATCAAAAATTAGGTGGCGGATTGCTGCTCGGCTACACGGCTTTTAATGAAAGGCTGATTAAGCAAGGCGTAAAGAAATTAGGCCGAGTGCTCGATGAAATTATTTAGACGTTTGCGATATTTCTATCTGAACAACATCGCCGTCCGGTTGCATGATCACAAACGGTATCTGTGCGGCCTTACCATTACTACTTCCTCGCATCAGGCTTGAACAGCATGCGGAAAGCTCTCAACGCAGCCGGGTGATAGATCGTCGAATGTTTCTCGTCCGGCATCTTCTCGTAATGCCAACTGACGCCGGGAGGCGCGCTCTTGCTCAAAACTTCCACGAGCCGTTGCGCGACCGCTGCAAGCCCACTATCGCCGCTGCTCGCAAAATACAGCGTCTTCTTTAGCTTCGGTCGCATAGCCAAACGTTGGCCTGCGCCGTTGACCAGCTTTTGATTGTTCCACCAGAGGCTCGGATCAAAAGCGATATAGGTATCAAATAGATCGGGTTCGAGGAGAAAAGTCTCCATAACAAATAAACCGGCGAGTGATTCACCCACAATCGCTGTCTCGCCCGTCGTGCGGTAACGCGCCTTCACCTGCGGCATCAACTCATCGCGAAAGAAACGCCTGAACGCCTCGGAGCCGCCCACACGCGGGGCGATCTTTTTGTCCTCCTCATTTTCAGTCGGGCCGGTCATATCGCGTCGGCGCTGAGTATTCTCAATTCCCACCAGCAGGAATGGTCGCATCGTCCCGTTGCCCACCGACACCTGCACCAGACCGGCTACATGCAGGAAATCCTCGGCGATGCCGCCATCCGGCATATATAGTACGGGCAAGCGCGCATCGGGAGACTCAGCATAGCCGGGCGGGATGTAGACGTTGATGCGCCGCCTCTCGCCCAGAAGTTTTGAATCAATGGTGAAGGTCTCACCGATCACCAGCGGCGCTGCTTGATTAACGTCGCTCGCCTGCACACTTAATATCGGGAAGATGAGACCGCAAAGAAAAAGAGCCAATAGAGTTGCACGGAATTTAATCATGCCATTATCTCCTGAACTTAGCTGGATAACATACGGATACATATCCCACGCGTCATGCTGCCCGATTCACTGCAAAACTTTACCTTAAAACAGCACTGTCACAAGTGCCATTTATGGCCGACTGATGTGTACCAATCTATCTTCAGACTTATTGCCCGGGCGCGCCTCGGGCGAAGCGGTCTTGTTTGATATTAAGAAAGTGGCACTTGAAGTCGTCTTAATTTGATCTAATCTACGCTCCTATCAAGCGCGGGCGTTCGTGCTGCTTGTCACATGACAAGAAAACAATCAAAAGGAGATTTCAACTGATGGCATTAGAAATGAAAGGCACGTGTGAGCGATGTCAAGCCCAACTCGATCCGCGAGGCGATGCCTACATTTGCAGTTTTGAATGCACCTACTGCCCGGCGTGCGCAAAGGCTTTGGACGGCACCTGCCCTAACTGTAGTGGTGAGATCGTTCGACGACCGCGGCAAAAGGCGACTACGTCGGTTGATCGTGTTGACGGAAGCCGCATAGAAGCAGCATCCATTACAACAGAGTGTCAGGTTGCAAGTTGACGATGACAGCGCAACCTCCGGCTTGAAGGTTTAAGGCGACATTTGAAGAAAGTAAGATTGAGGATGACAGTTCCTCTTATAATGAGCCGCTCGTAAATGAAGTCGGGGTGCTGAAACCGCCAAAGCCGCAGGGCAGCGACTGAGCGCGTCGTCGCACTTGTTTCCGTCTGTGTAGTTGAATGTCGATTCCCGAGACAACATCTGCCGAAGCCTTCTGGCGCTATGCGGGAGGGAAGTGCCTGTTCGAGAGTCAGGGCGAGGCGTGGCGGGACATCAAAGCATGGCTCACTGCACTGCCGCCGGTCGTCGATACGCTGCACATCCCTGCGGTCAGCGAGCCGTTCCTCGCTTGGATCACGTCGGGAGAGATCGACTTTCAGGAGCGGGAGGACGGCCAGCCCTGGACCACTCACCGAATAAGGAAGGGCTCTTTCTTCCTGACAACGGGCGGCGCCCCCTATGACGTGCGCTGGAGAGCGGTGAGTTCGGAGCCGTACGAGACCATGCTGGTCTTCATCGAGCTGCCGGTCATAGAGCGCGCCCTGGAGGAGGTCTTCAGGAGCGACGCGACCCACGCCCGGCTGCGGGACGCTTCGGCGTTCAACGATGAAGGCTTGAATTCGTTGTTGGGGCTGCTGCGCGAAGAGTTGATGCGCGGGCAGGCAAGCCCACTCTTCGTCGAGGCCATCGCACAGGCAATCGCCATCCACCTCGCCCGGAGCTACGGGGTGACGGACGAGGAGTTGCACAGTAGTAGTCCCTCACTCCCCGGCCACAAGCTCCGGCAGATCACGAACTGGATGGCCGAGCACCTGACAGAAGAGTTCAGCTTCGAACGGCTGGCGACCCAAGCCGGGTTGAGCAGGTTTCACTTCCAACGCCTGTTCAAGGCCGCCGTGGGCGTCGCGCCCTCTCGCTACCACATCGACCTGCGGATGAGCGAGGCACGTCGGCTGCTGCGCGAGACGAAGATGAGCGTGATTGACGTGGCCCTCGAAGTCGGCTACGCCAACCCCAGCCATTTCGCGCGGCTCTTCCGCAGGGAGACCGGCCTCTCCCCCAGCGACTATCGCCGCCAGCGTTGACCCTCGCCCCGTCGCGGATTTCGGGGCAAAAAATCCGCCTCTCCGGTACGAAAATTCCACCCCGTAAGTACGCAACCGCGCACGTTTCTGCTCCTAGTCCGCAGGGTCATTGTTCCTCTACACCCCAAAACAGGTTTCAAGCAATATCGGTACAGGTGAAGCAAGAGTGCGCGCGACGGTCAGGCGCGCGCTATCTAAAATCCTTTCAGCGTCAATCAGGTAAGTTAAAGCAAAAACGGGGCACAAATATGAGACAGACAATTGTTACCGTCAGGTTCAGGAGTTCAGGAATATGAGGGGTACGGTTTGAAAAGGTTGAGTCTGTTGGCCAGCGGAGTTTTAACCTTTGAGACCCGGAATGTTTTTAACGTTGAGGGGTCAATGGTATTATCCCGGACATACGAGAGCCATTATCTATAAACGTCCAGATCATGCCGAACTCGTCGGACGAGTTGAAGGGGATGCGCATATGATTGGGGCTGGGCGCGAGCAGGCGGTGATTGCATCTGACCTCCCGTAGTTTTTCTTAAGTTGCCCTGTTACCAGGGTGGTTCATCGTAGGACACACTGGCAGGAAAACGGACAGGTTCATCAGCGAAGGCACGCGCAAGTATCTCGCGTGCGGTCTCAGGGCGTTCAACGCTCTATGAGGCGGGGAGAGGATACCGTTGGCAGATAATGGTTGCCGTCAGCTCGGCGGCTCGATTTGGGGCTGGCAGCCTCCACGTGCGGGAAATTGGTTTATGCAGAATGAGGGGGAATCCTTAAATGAATGACGAATTCGACGAGACCTCAGAGCCTGAGTTGACGGCTGACGAGGAGGCGCTGTTAAAGGAGATGCCGACGCTGACCGACATCGGGCAGGCCAGGCGTACCTTCATGGGGCAGACGATTGCGGGCGGCCTCGGCGCCTTCGCCCTGATGCTGTTGGAGAAGGAGAGGGCGCTCGCCGCGCTCGCCACTGCGCCCGACGCGGCGTTCGCCCCGGCGGCAGTGCTGGAGAACCCCGTTAGGGTAGCCCTGAAGGTCAACGGCGCGGCGAAGACGCTCGAAGTAGATTCACGCATGGTACTGCTCGATGCACTGCGCGAGCGTTTGGAGTTGACGGGCACGAAGAAGGGCTGCGATCAGGGACAGTGCGGAGCATGCACGGTGCTCGTTGACGGGCGACGCGTGCTGTCGTGCCTGACGCTCGCCGCCACGGTCGAGGGCAAGGAGGTCACAACCGTCGAGGGGCTGGCGAAGGGCGACGAACTGCACCCGGTGCAGGCGGCCTTCATCAAGTACGACGGCTTCCAGTGCGGCTACTGCACGCCCGGTCAGCTCTGCTCTGCCGTCGGCCTGCTCGAAGAGGTAAGGCGTGGCGAGGTCAGCCACGTCACCGAGGACGTGACCGTGAAGACGACCCGGCTCACGGGCGACGAGATACGCGAGCGGATGAGCGGCAACATCTGTCGCTGCGGCGCGTACCCCGGCATCGTCGCGGCCATTCAGGAAGCCCATTCGGGCAGAGAGACGGCGCGGACGTGGCACTTCGTCGAAGAAGAAGAACTGGCTCGCGTCAGGAAGGAGGGAGCCGATGAGACCGTTTAAATACGTGCGCGCGAGTGACCCAAACGCAGCCGCGCGCGCCGTCGCGGCGAACCCGGCGGCGAAGTTCCTGGCGGGCGGGACTAACATCCTCGATTTGATGAAAGAGGACGTCGAGCGTCCGAACGAGTTGATTGATCTGACCCGCCTGAAGCTGGCCGAGATCAAGGCGGCGGGCAGCGGCGGCGTCTCCATCGGCGCGCTGGCGAAGAACACGGACACGGCCAACCACCCGCTCATCCGCCGCAACTACCCGCTGCTCACTCAGGCCATCGTCGCGGGAGCGTCGGGGCAACTCCGCAACATGGCGACTAACGGGGGGAACCTGATGCAGCGCACGCGCTGCCAGTACTTCTACGACACGGCGATGCCCTGCAACAAGCGCGAGCCGGGAACGGGCTGCGGCGCGCTCGAAGGCTTGAACCGCATTCACGCAATCTTCGGTTGGAACGAGAAGTGTGTCGCCACTTACCCGGGCGACATGGCAAACGCGCTCTACGCGCTCGACGCCGTCGTGAGGGTGAGGGGTGCCGGAGGGCGTGAGCGCATGATCCCTGTCATCGACTTCCACCGCCTGCCGGGCGACACGCCGGAGAAAGACACCAATCTACAGCATGGCGAACTCATCGTGGCGATTGATCTACCGAAGTCCAACTTCGCGCAGAACTCTTACTACCTGAAAGTCCGCGACCGCGCGAGTTACGCCTTCGCGCTCGTCGCGGTCGCCGCCGCGCTCGAACTCGAAGGGGGCACGATCAGGCAGGCGCGCATTGTGCTCGGCGGAGTCGCGCACAAGCCCTGGCGGAGCGCGGAGGCGGAGGCCGCGCTCGTGGGCAGGCCCGCCTCGGAAGAGTCGTTCCGCCGGGCGGCTGACGCTGCGCTCAAAGACGCGCGACCGCTCGCGCATAACGCATACAAAGTCGAGCTTGGGAAACGCGCGATAGTTCGCTCACTGATGCGTGCGAGCAGGCTGGCCTGACGGGTTGGGAACCGGGGAGGGAATGCGATGACGAGATATATCGGGAAAGAGATGAGCCGCGTGGATGGCGTGGCGAAGGTAACGGGCAAGGCCAAGTACGCGGCGGAGTTCCGCGCGCCGAACCTCGCCTACGGGTTCATCGTGCTGGGCACGGCGGCGAAGGGCACGATCAAGTCAATTGATACGCGGGAGGCGGAGCGCGCGCCGGGCGTCGTCCGCGTCTTCACGCACCTGAACGCGCCGAAGCTCGGGCCGAAGGCTTCGCACGAGCAAGCACCACCGCGCGCGACGGAAGAGAGAGACAAGTCTTTCCGCGCGCTCCAGTCCGACAGGATATTCTTCAACATGCAGCCCGTGGCGCTCGTCGTCGCAGAGACCTATGAGCAGGCGCGCTACGCCGCCCGCCTCGTCAAAGTGTCTTACAACGCGGAGAAGCACACGACCGACACGGAATCGGTGCGCGAACGCGCGCGCGTGCCATCGCAGGGGCCGCCCCCGAAGCCGCGCGGCAATCCCGAAGCGGCCATGAAGAGCGCGCCCGTCCGTGTCGAGGCCGAGTACCGCATCCCCGTCGAGCACCACAACCCGATGGAACCGCACGCGGCAGTGGCCGTCTGGGAGGGCGACCGGCTCACGATCTTCGACAAGTCGCAGGAAGTCTACAACGTGCGCAAGCACCTCGCGTCGAGCTTCGGCGTCCCGGAGGAGAACGTGCAAGTCATCTCGCCCTACGTCGGCGGCGCATTCGGCTCAAGCCTCAGACCCAACTACTACCCCGCGCTCACGGCGATGGCGGCGCGCGAGCTGAAGCGGCCGGTCAAGGTCGTCTACACCCGGACGCAGATGTACACAGGCCACGGCTACCGCCCCCACACAATCCAGAAGATCGCGCTCGGCGCGGAGCGAAGCGGGAAGCTCACGGCGATGATTCACCACGCCGTGCACAACACCTCCGCCTTCGAGGAGTTCAACGACAGCACGACCGGATTCACGCGTCAGGTCTACGCCTGCCCGAACCTCTTCGCGCCGACGATGATCGCCGCTACAGACCTTCCGACGCCAACGTGGATGCGCGCGCCGGGAGCCGTCAGCGGCATGTTCGCGCTCGAATGCGCGATGGACGAACTGGCCTACGCGCTGGGGATTGACCCGCTCGAACTGCGCCTCATCAACTACGCCGAGCGAGACCCCGAGAGCGGCAAGCCGTTTTCGAGCAAGGCGCTCAGGGAGTGCTACCGGCTCGGCGCGGAGAAGTTCGGGTGGAAGAACCGCAAGATGGAGCCGCGCTCGATGCGCGACGGGCGGCTCCTCGTCGGCTGGGGCACGGCCACCGGCATTTGGGGCGCGTTCCAGATGCCCGCCACCGCCCGAATCATTTTCAAGGCGGACGGGACGGCGCACGTCGCCAGCGCGACCAGCGACATCGGCCCCGGCACATACACGATGGCCACGATGATCGCCGCAGAGTACCTGGGACTCACGCCCGAGCGTGTGAAGTTCGAGCTCGGCGACACGAATCTCCCCCGCGCCCCTTCGCAGGGCGGCTCGTGGACGACGGCGAGCGTCGGCTCGGCCATCCACGGCGCGGCTCTTGCCGTCACTGCGAAGCTGCTCGCGCTCGCGAACCGGGAAGCGGACTCGCCGCTCAAGGGCGCGGTCGCCCCCCATGTCGAGATGCTCGACGGCAGGCTCCGTCTCAAGGCCGACGCGTCGAAGTCCGTCCGTATCTCCGATCTCATGCGGCGCAATGGCCTCACAGAGATCACGGAGACGTTCGAGTCGAAACCCTCTGAGGAGCGGCGGAAGTACTCGACGATGGCGCACGGCGCGCAGTTCGTTGAGGTAAAGGTAGACCCAGACCTCGGGCAGGTGCGCGTCACGCGCGTCATTGAAGTGACGGCCTGCGGCAAGATCATCAACCCGAAGGCATCGCACAGTCAGGAGATCGGCGGCGTCGTCTGGGGCATCGGCATGGCCTTGCAGGAAGCGACCGAGATCGACCACCGCTACGGGCGGATCATGAACCCGAACCTTCAACACTACCATGTGCCCGTCAACGCCGACGTTCATGAGATAGAGACGATGTTCGTCGAGGAGGACGACACCGTGGTCAACCCGCTCGGCGTCAAGGGCATGGGCGAACTCGGGATGGTGGGCATCCCCGCGGCCATCGCCAACGCCGTCTTCCACGCCACGGGCAGACGCGTCAGGGAACTGCCGATCACGCCGGACAAGTTGCTGTAGAAGGGGTGAGCTTATGAACGAAGTGCGAGCTTTAGTCGAAGCGTTCGACGGGGCGAGCCGGAGGGGCGAGCGGTGCGCGCTGGCGACCGTCGTGAGCGTTGAAGGCTCTTCATACCGTCGCCCCGGTGCGCGGATGCTGGTCTGCGAAGGCGGGGCGAGCACGGGCACGATCAGCGCCGGCTGCCTTGAGGGCGACGTTATCGAGCACGCGAAGCGCGTCATCCGGGCAGGCGAGGCGAAACTCGTCGAATACGACACCGCCTCGACGAGCGACGAGATGGCGTGGGGGCTGGGGCTCGGCTGTAACGGCATCGTGCGCGTGCTGGTCGAGCCGCTCGCCTCCGGCTCGCTCTATATCGAGGCGCTGAGGCGTTCTTGCGACGGGGAGGCTGACGCTGCG
>DASPJG010000732.1:0-3195 GCA_035628755.1 Pyrinomonadaceae bacterium | reverse complement strand
GTCTGGGAGCGTTGCGCCGCCGCGCGCGTGCGCTGTCGTTCCGAACCGCGGCGCAAAAGCGACGCCTGCTCGAAGACCCCACGCTGGCCGCGCCGGAGCGCGAACTGCTCCGGCAGGCGGAGAGCCGCATCTCGCCGCGCGATACGATGTACACGGGCGACGGCGCGCACTATTTCAAAGTCGGGCTTTCCGCGATGCGCGCGCTGGAAGAGGCTCTGCGGCGGGCGAACTTGACGGCGGTGAGGCGCGTTCTCGATCTGCCGTGCGGTCATGGGCGCGTGCTGCGTTTCCTCTCCCGACGCTTCCCCGAAGCCTCCTTTACCGCCTGCGACCTCGACCGCGACGGAGTTGATTTTTGCGCGCGCGCGTTTGGCGCGACGCCCGTCTATTCCCTGACCGACCTCGACGCGCTCTCCTTCGACACCTCGTTTGATCTCATCTGGTGCGGCTCGCTCGTCACGCACCTCGACGCCGCACAGACGCGCGCCCTCTTTCGTCTCTTCGCGCGTCACCTCGCGCCCGGCGGCCTCCTGCTGTTTAGCGCGCACGGCGATTTCGTCGCCCGCCGCATGCCCTCGGGCGAATTTGATTACATGCTGACGGGCGAGCAGGTGCAGGCGATCACGCGGCGTTACGCCGAAACCGGCTTCGGCTATGAAGACTACGCGGGGCAGGGCGGATACGGCGTCGCGCTCACGTCTCCCGCGTGGATACGCGCGCGGATCGAAGAGGTGGGCGGACTCAAAGAAGTCTATTCCGGCGAGCGCGTCTGGGACGCGCATCACGACGTATACGGCTACGTCAGGGAAGCACCGTAAATCCCAGAGCGACCAACAAACATTCAACCACCACAAACGGACATTCAACTCTACACGTCTTTCTTTGCGCCTTTGCGCCTTTGCGAGAAATTATTCTCACGCAAAGGCGCAAAGGCGCAAAGAAATCAGAAAGCTCGTTTTAAATTTCCAGCGCGCCGTAGTGCCGGGCAGCGCGCTCATGCCTTCGCGCCTGTCGCCGCGCGAGCAGGCGGTGCGGCACGAGCAGACCGGCAAGCAGTTTGAACGCTTCATCTGCGCTACGCGCGCCGCGCCAGTTTCCCGCAGCCAGTTTCAACGCCTTCAACTTCTCGCCCCGCCGCATGAACTCCTGCGCGCCGCGAAACCGTGCGAGCGTTTGAAACTCCGCCAGCTCTCTCTCGCTCAAGTTGAGCGAGGCGGCCACGCGATGCTGCGCGGCGAGTTTCTCGCGCAGCATCAGGGACAGATTGCGGCTCGTGTTATACCCGTGCTGCCGCCACGCGGAGAGAACCGCGGGATCGAAAGCAAACTCGCCTTCCGCGCTCAGGCGCAAATAAAGTTCGTAATCTTCGAGCCGCGCCGCTTCGTTCCAAAGGTGCGGTTGAAGGGCGGCGCGGCGGTACACGACCGTCGGGCTGAGCGGCGCGAGGGTTTCCAGAAGCATCTGCCGCACGTCGCCGTCGCGGTAGCGCGCCCAGTCAATCGTGCAATCAATGATGCGATCCCGCGCGTCAATGCTGTAAGCGTGGCCGTAGGCGAGCGCGGCGCGCGGGCGCGCTTCCAACGCTTCGACGCGCGCCCGCAAGAACCCCGGAAACCACAGATCGTCCGAGCCGAGATAGGCGAAATAACGACCGCGCGTGCGCGCGAAACCCTCGTTGAGCGTTGCCGACAGCCCGCGATTCCCGCGCGCGACAAACTCGCAGGCGACGGGACAGTCGCGCAAAACGCGCTCGATGATGCGCGGCGAATCATCGTCGGAGCCGTCGTCTATCACGACGAGTTCGAGCGGCGGGAGGGTCTGCCGGAAGATCGAGCGCAGGGTTCGCTCGACGAAGGGCGCGTGGTTGAACGAGGGCACGACGACGGAGGCGGACTGTGCGTCGCTTGTCTCCGTGGCGGGTGGGATGCTTGCTGGCGCTTTTAGCATTCGGTCTCTATATTAAAACAAGTCCGGTCTTCCATGAGAGTTTTGCACCTACTCGATTCGCTCAACCGCGGCGGCGCGGAAACGCTCGCGCTGGACGTGTGCCGCAACGCGCGCGCGCACGGACTCGACCTGATCTTCGCGGCGACGGGCGGCGGCGAACTCGAAGACGACTTCCGCCGCTCCGGCGCAGACTTTCACCGGCTCTCGCGCACGCTCCCGCTCGATCTGAAATTAACCGGGCAACTGCAGCGTTTGATCTCGGAGCGCGCGATTGAAGTGGTGCATTGTCATCAGGCGGTCGAAGCGTTGCACGCGTATCTGGCGACGCGCGGCATGGGTCGCGTCAAGCGCGTGCTCAGTTTCCACCTCTGCACGGCGGACGCGAAAAATCGGCTGGCCTTGAAGTTTCTCGCGCCGCGCATGGACGCCAACATCGCCGTCAGCCGCGAACTGCTCGCGTGCCTCGACACGGAAGGCGGCTTTGCGACCGCACGGAATTTTCACGTCGTCTACAACGGCGTGGACGCCGCGCGGCTCCTGCCCGCGACGACGGGCGCGGGTGGCCTGCGCGCCGAGTTGAAACTGCCGGAGGGCGTCCTGCTGCTCGGCATGGTCGGCAACTTCTACGCCGACGCGCGCAAGGATCAACTGACGGTTTGCCGCGCGCTGCCCGCCGTCTTTCGCCGCACGGCGAACGCACACTTCGCGTTTGCCGGAGGGCACGCCGGAGGGGATGAAGCGGCGCGAATTTACCGGGAGTGTGTCAACTATTGCCACGAGCAGGGCATCGCAGACCGCGTGCATTTCTTAGGCCAGCGCGCGGATGTCGCGGACGTTTTGCGCGCGCTGGACATCTTCGTCTTCTCGTCGCGCGCGGATTCGTTCGGCGTGGCCGTCGTCGAGGCGATGCTCGCGGGCGTGCCCGCCGTCGTCTCGGACATCGGCGCGCTTCTGGAAGTGACGAACGGGGGCGAGTACGCGTCTGTGTTTCGCACGGGCGACGCGGACGATCTGGCGCGGCGTCTGTTAGAACTCATCGAAGACCGGGAGCGGCGCGTGCGGCTCGCGGGCGCGGCGCGGCAGTGGGCTGTCTCCCGTTTCGGCATCGAGACGCACATTGCGAACCTGCTCAAACTGTACAAGTCCGTGGCGGGCGTGCCATGATCTCGCCGGTTCAAGTTCGCACATCCATTCGACTATTCGATGAACAGGAAACGCCACGCTTGCGCGTATTGATGGGGATGCCTG
>DASPJG010000731.1:0-2581 GCA_035628755.1 Pyrinomonadaceae bacterium | reverse complement strand
CAGCTAACGCAGGCCGAACGCTCCGTAGAGAGCGCGCCCGACGAACGCGCCCGGCGTATTCAACAGGCCAACGTCGAAATCCTGAAGCGTCGCCTCGCGGCCTTCAGCGATCTCGAACGCTCAGTGAAGTTGGTCGAAGGCCAACTCCAGTCCATCGAAAACTTCTTCGGCCTCGTCAACGATCAAGTCGTGACGCTGCCGACGCCCGAACGCGTCTCCGCGCTCGACTTCGAGCAACTCAGCGACTCCATCGCCATGACCAAGCAGATGCTCGAAGAGACCTCAGACGTGCTCGGCACGCTCGACGACCACAACCGTCAGGCAGGAAACTACGACATGCTCGTTTCAAAACAGTGAGCATCGAATAGTTATGACCTGACGCGCGAGGCTGCGACAGTAACCACGACGCCCGTCAGAGAGCGGATCAATTCAGGCGCAGAAAGCGAAAGCCCCGGAGGGGCGACACAATGCAAAGTGCAAAACGTGTCGCCCCTCCGGGGCTTCGTATTTTTATCTCTACTTGCTCCCCGCGCTTCCGCCCGAGGCTGCTGTCCCCGCTTCGCGGCTTTTACTGCTCGCTGCCCACGGTTTGCCGTTCGCGGGCAGTTCCCAGAATATTTTCGAGCGCGGCTTCATCGAGCCGGTAGGTCTCGTTACAGAAGTGGCAGGTCATCGCCGCGCCTTTGTCTTCGCGCAGGATGGTCTCCAACTCCGTAGGGTCAATCGAGGAGATCAAAGAGACGGCGCGCTCGTGCGAACAGGTACAGGCGAAACTGACGGGCTTCTCCTCCAATACCTCGAAGGAAATGTCGCCGAGCGCAGCGCGCAGCATATCTATCGGGCGCGCGCCATCGCGGATCAAAGTCGTGGTGTGCGGGCCACGCCTGATGGCGTCCTCGACGGCTTCGATGATCCGCTCGTCCGCGCCCGGCATCACCTGTATCATCAAGCCGCCTGCCGCCTCGACGAACGTCTCGCCCGTCGCGCGAGCGCGCATGTAGACGCCGAGCGTCACCGCCGAGGGAATCTGTTCCGACTTGGCGAGGTAGTAAGCGAAGTCTTCGCCGATCTCGCCCGACACGATGGGAACCGCGCCACGATACGGCTCCGTGTGCAGCCCGATCTCGTAGCCCGACTCGTGCGTGACGTAAAACATCCCTTTGCCCACAACGGAACTTACGTCGAATTTGCCGTTACCGTTCAGGTCGGGATTCGCCGCCGGGTTGCGCGCATAACCGCGCACCTGTCCGCGCGCATTTGCCTCCGCTGTGATGCCGCCAACCGGCCCGTCGCTATTGATCTGCACCGTCAGGCGATCCAACTCCTTAAGTCCCGCGCCGAGCAGCAGCGTTCCGGTCAAAGTGCGCCCGAGCGCGGCGGCCACAGTCGGGGAGGTCTGGTGGCGCGAAACCGCTTCGGCCACGAGGTTCGTCGTCACCGACGCCATGCAGCGCACGCCGCCGTCCGCAGCCGTCGCACGCACCAGAGAATCCGTGTTCGTCGTGTTCTGTCCCTCGCTCAATTTTATTTCCCTCACCGATATTTTCTTCCCACCGCCTAGCAGCCAGACAAGGTCTGTCTATATCTTGCGTTCGATAAAATTTCCGCCGCCCGGAAAACTTTTTTATCCGTCTCCGAAAACTTTTAAGTCGCCCGCCGAAACAGGGCAAAAGGAAGTATTTTGATGCTTTAAAGCAGGCTAAAGTTGGGTTAAGGTAAAATCTTAGATTCCCCACCATATTCCGCTGAAAAGAAAAGTTGATACAATATGTTGGGGCTAGGTATTGACAGCCACAGGCGGGCTATGTATACTCCGCTCCGCTTGAAGACGAGAACGTCGAAGGCCGACACGCCGCGACTCCCGAAGCGCGTTCGGCACGGAAATCTATCGCCTAACGTTCAAGCCAACCGCAGTTTCAGATAATACATTTTGTCCACGGCGCGCCCCGCCAGGTGCTGCCCGCGCCGGACTTAGAAAGCACAGACGAGGACTCGCGCGCCCAAAAATGCTGCGCGGGAAAGGCAATTTGAAGATGAGCACAGTGATCGAGCCGAACGCCCCGCAGGGCAATCCGATTCCCGCGACGACCCGCCGCGCGTCCAAGCAGAGCCAGGAGCTCGGCCTCAACGCGCGCAAGGTGATCAGCAAACGCTATTCGCTCAAGGACGCGAAAGGGAATCCGATTGAAGAGTGGCCGGACGTGGTGCGCCGCGTCGTCGGCCACGTGAGCCTTGCGGAGGCCGACTCGGAGAAACGCGACGAATTCTACAGCCGCATGTCCGACATCATGCTGCGGCGCGAGTTCGTCCCGAACACGCCGTGTCTCGTCAACGCCGGGAAGCCCAACGGCCAGCTTGCCGCCTGCTTCGTCCTCGATGTGCCCGACTCGATCGCCGGTATCATGAAGACCGCCACCGATGCCGCCATCATTCACCAGACGGGCGGCGGCACGGGTTTCACGTTCGAGAAGTTGCGTCCGGTCGGCGCGATGGTGCGCTCGACGCACGGCGTCGCCTCGGGGCCGGTCTCGTTCATGAACATCTTCAACACGACGACCGACACGGTGAAGCAGGGCGGCGT
>DASPJG010000730.1:0-2332 GCA_035628755.1 Pyrinomonadaceae bacterium | reverse complement strand
TACGCGCAATTCGCGCCGGGCGCGGACGAGGCGGCGGAACTCGAACGCCTGCTCGAAGACGGCATGGCGCGCGGCATGCTCTTTATCTCCGACCGCGACGCGCGCCCGCTCGGCGCGGCGCACCCGCTCGCCAGCCTCTGGGACAACGGCGACGATCCGGTGGCGATGCTGCGACATGAGATGGAAGTGCGCCGCATCGGCCTCGCGCAGTTCGGCCTCGCCAGCATCCCGCGCGGCACGCCGCTCTCGATGCTCGAAGCGAAACTGCTCCCGCTCTACCTGCATCATCGTTATCAACTTCAGGCCGCCGTGAAATCCGTCGGCGGGCTTTACTACACTTACGCCGTCAAGACCGGCGCGGGCGCGAACCCGGCGCGCGTGCAGGAGATCGTCGCTCCCGCGCGTCAACGCGAAGCCCTCCAGGCCGTGCTCGACACGCTGCGGCCTGAGACGCTCGCCATCCCGCCGCGCATACTCGCGCTCATCCCGCCGCGCGCCTTCGGCTACGAAGGCGGCACGGGCGAGTTTTTCCAGAACCGCGCCGACCCCGTGTTCGACCCGATTGCCGCCGCCACCGTCGCCGCCGACCTCGCCATCCTCCCGCTCGTCGAACACCATCGCGCCGCGCGTCTCAACGGCTTCCACGCGCTCAACCCCGCGAACCCCGACTTCAAACAAATTCTCGACGCGCTCGTCGCGCGCACATGGCCCGGCGACGCGCCGCGCGACGCCTATCACGCCGCCATCGCGCGCGCCGTGCAGAGTCTTACCGTGACGCGCTTGATGGACACCGCCGCCAACGCTGACGCCGCGCCGCAGGTGCGCGCCGCCGCCGCCGAAACGTTGCGCGACTTGCACGAACGGCTCAAGCTGCCCACGCCCGACGCCGTCACCACCGCGCACCGTCGCGCCACGCGCGACGACATCGAACGGTTCCTCACTCGCCCGGACGCGCCGCGCAAACAGACCACGCCCCTGCCCCTGCCGCAGGGCGACCCGATTGGCGGCGGGAGCCGTGAGCCGTGATCAATATGCAGCGCGCGGGCGCGTATCGAAACGCAGCCAGCTGACGAAACTGTTCGATGAAATGGTTTACTCCTAAATGTCCGGTTGCGGCGGAAGACAAGGCGTGGATCGAAGAGTCTCTGCTCTGGCTCATCGAAGAGTTCGGGTCGGATGCGCTTCGGAACGCGACAGTGGTGCTGCCCACGGATGAGTTTTTCCCCGACCAGTTCTCCGAGGAAGAAGAAGATGTGCGGGCTTTAGTTGATCGTGTGTGCGGTTACATGGGCGTCGATCCCGAACGGGTGGAACTGGAGTTCTTCACGGACGAGAACGCTGCGCCCCGCCCCAATCTTCCCTTCGACGAATTCTCGCACAACGGCGTGGCCGGTCATTACCGGAAGCGGCGCGGCAAATTTCTCATCAACATCGAATCATCTCAATTAACCGACCCGATGTTTCTGGTTGCCACCTGCGCGCACGAACTCGGGCATGTGCGGCTTCTCGGCGAAGGCCGGGTCTCAGCCGGTTACGAGGATCACGAGCCGTTGACCGATCTCCTGACGGTCTTTCTGGGGCTGGGAGTGTTTACGGCAAACTCCGTCTTCAGATTCAGGCAGTGGACTGACGCTTTCTCGCAAGGGTGGCAGGCGGAACGCCGCGGCTACATGACGGAAGAGATGTTCGGTTATGCGCTCGCGCTGTTTGCCCATGTGCGAGGGGAACGGCATCCCGCGTGGTCGGATCACTTGCAGGGAAACGTCGCGGCTTACTTCAAAAGCGGACTCAAGTATCTGGAGAAAACCGGAGATACGCGTCTGGAACAACTGTGAAGGCGAATTTTCGCCCGGCCAGTTTACCGCGCTGTGATCCGTCCCGCGAATAAGGGCTTGCCCCGGCTCTCCCAAAGCGTAGCTCGCGGATGAAGTTTATTTTGTCAGCGCGGCACTTCGACCGTGTTGAGGATGTCGTTGATCACGCTGTCGGCTGTCGCGCCGTCGAGTTCGGCCTCGGCGCGCAGGCGCAGGCGGTGTCGAAGCACGGGTCGCGTGATGTCGCGCACGTCGTCGGGCGTGGCAAACTCGCGGCCACGCATCGCGGCGAGAGCCTTCGCGCACAGCAGCAGCGCGACCGACGCGCGCGGGCTTGCGCCGTAAGCGATTGACGGGTGCTCGCGCGTGCGGCGAACGATGTTGACGAGATAATTTCGCACGCCCGTCTCCATTTGCGTGCGGCGCACCTCGGCGCGGCACTGCGTGATGGCGTCCGGCTCGACGAGAGGCCGGATGTCAATTTGATCCAGACGGCGCGCGTTGAAGCCCGCGTCCCA
>DASPJG010000729.1:0-8406 GCA_035628755.1 Pyrinomonadaceae bacterium | reverse complement strand
GTTAAACGCAGGATCGGGGTCGTGCCGGAGGACTTGAACTTGTTCGAGCGTCTGACTGGCGCGGAGATGTTGACGTTTACCGGACGCATGTACGGCCTCACGCGCGAGGAGACGCGGGAACGGGGGCGCGAGTTGCTGGCGTTGATGGAGTTGGATGGCGAGCCGAAGAAACTGGTGGTGGAGTATTCGCACGGGATGAAGAAGAAGTTGTCGCTGGCGTGCGCTTTGATCCACAGGCCGGAGATTTTGTTTCTCGATGAGCCGTTCGAGGGCGTGGACGCGCTCGCTTCGCGGACGCTGAAGGATTTGTTGTTGCAGTTGACGGCGCGGGGCATCACGGTCTTTCTCACGTCGCACGTGCTGGAGATCGTGGAGCGGCTGTGCACGCACATCGCGATCATCACGGGGGGGCGGCTGGTGGTCGAGGGCGCGCTCGACGAGTTGCGGCGGGGGATCGCAGTCGGAGAGGGCGCAGAAGGCAGCCCCGTGTCGCTGGAAGATTATTTCATACGCGTGATCGGCGGCGCGCGCCCGGCGGGCGAAGACGTGTTGCCGTGGCTGGCATGAAGCTCAGGGATGAGAGGTGAAGTTTAGGATGCCGGGTCTGCCGCGCGTCCGGTTTGCGAGTCGAGGGGGTTAAGAGATCGTGAAAGGCGCGGGCGACGAGAATCAACTTTCTCGTCGCCCGCGCCTTTCGCGTTGCGGGTAAAACTTTTAGCGTTGGCGCGCGGGACGGGTCGCCTGCTTGCCCGTGGAGGTGCGTTTGTTGAGCGTCGCGTCGTCGGCGTTCTCTTCGGTCGGCGCGGCTGTCGCGCTGGCCGTTACCGCTTCGACGTTGACGAAGAAGCGGAAGCCGCCGTTGGTCATCACGCCGAGACGGAACTCGACGTTGATGGACGCGCCGGGCGCGAGCGGCGTCGAGAGTGAGACCGAAGGCGGGGCGAGCGTTGAGTTGATGCCGCCGCCCTCCGGTTGGAACGAAGCCTGAGCGAGCGTCAGGCCGCGGATCAGGACGTTCTGCCCGTTGGTGTCCGTGACGGCGATGTCGTCCGAAGTGATCGCGCGCAGGTCGGCCTGCCCGGACTGGACGTTGCCCTTGGTCGTGAGATCGACGATGCGGAAGCGCAGGCGGTTGATCCTCTGCCCGGTCGTGTTGGTGAACTTGCGGCGGAGGAGCAGCGTGCCGAAAGCAGCGGTCGTCGGGTTGGCGTTGGCGGCAGTGCGCACGCGTGCGCACGCGCTCGTGGCCGCGCCGAAGCCACCGCACTGCGGGTCAACGAACGACGACTTGACGGTTGCGTTGCGCTGGAGATGGCTGCCGGAATTCTGCGGCCCCGGCGCGCCAAGCACCGACTGGATCGCGCCGTAAGAGGCGGCGTTGGTGGAAACCATCAGGAAGTCGGCGGCGTTGTCGCCGGTGTCCTGCGGCGTGCCGGTCGCAAGCCGCCGGGTGAAACTGTACTGGCCGTCGTTCGCCAGAATGGCGGGCAGCCCCGCGCCTTCACGGTAGAAGGCGTCGGTCTCCGTGTCGAAGCCGACCGCATCGAGGCGGTTGCCCGCCGCGAGATAGTTGGCCGCGTTGGAGGTGCGGACGAGGGCGATGCCGGAGTTGTCGGGGAAGTCACCGACATAGAAAACGTCTGGCGAGGCGAAAGCGGAGAGACTGTAGCCGCTGCCGTTGCCCACGAGGTAATAGCCGCGCGCCGGGATGATCGTCCCGCGCGGGATGATCGAGCGCACGGACGGCGCGAACGTCGTTGACGAGACGACGACCCAGCCGGACGAAGCATCGGGCGTGTTGACGACGAAGGATGAATCCGTGTTGTTGTAAATTTCGATGAACTCGTCGCGCGCGCCGCCCGTGGCCGGATCGCCACCGGCGGGGAACGGGCCGCGCAGGCGAAACTCGTTGATCAACAGTTGCCCCGCCTGCGGCAGGACGGTGCGCGTGAAGGTGACGGTTTGATTGCCCTGATACGCGGCGAAGGTGCGGCTGGCCGGGAAGAACATGGCATCGCCCTGCTGGGCGGCGACGGTATAGCTTGCGTTCGCCGTGAGTCCTTGAAAGAGAAAGTGGCCGCCCGCGTCGGTGGTCGTGGTGGCGGTCGTCGCGCCGGTCAGGTTGATCTGGACGCCGGACAGCGGATTGCCCTCCATGTCTATGGCCTGACCTTCGAGGATGAGCGAGTTGGCCGTGACGCCCGTGCCGGTGATCATCTGGCCGTTGCGCAAGCCGCCGCTGCGGCACTCGTACTGCGTGAACGCCCCGGCGGCGTCGCCCGCAGGCACCGCGCCGCGCTGCACGCCGACCGTCGCGTCGAAGCCGTTGTTGGCGACAGAGCCGTAGATGATGTCGAAACGCGTCTGGCCTTCATAGAGGCGGACTTCAAAATTGAGACTTCCCGCGGGTTTGCCGAGAGCCGAGGCGCGCCATTCGATGTTGAAGATGCGGTTGGGCGCACTGCCGGAGACGGAAGTGAAGATGCCTTCGCCCGCGCCGCCGATGGTCATGTCGGAGAAGTGCGGGACGATTGAAAAGCTGAAGAGGTTGAGCGGGAAGCAGACTTCGTTCTGCCCGTAGTCGGGGTTCGCGGTCGCAAACTGGATGTTGCCGTTGGAACTGACCACGGCAGACGTGTAAGTGTTCGCGTAGAAGCTGTAGGCGAAGGGCAGGGCGATGGTCGCCACGCAGTCGTCGCCGGGCGTCGCCACGCAACTGAAGCCGGTGACCTGCGTCGTGCCGGGCACGATGCTCGCGCCGTTGGTGGAGGTGAAGCGATACTGGTTCACCGCCTGCGCCAGAGCCGCCCGCTGCGCGGAGATGAACAGGCACAGCGCGAAGACGAACGCGAACGCGACGCGCGCGAGAGAAAATTGTACCGGGAAACGCATCACTGACAACCTCCTGAAAACAAGTCGAATGTTGAGCTGAATTTTTTTTGACCGGAAAACGTCAGACAGTTTTGGCCTGCCGACTCGTAATAGGGTGCGCCAATTGCGTGCCGGGGGGAGAGGCGAAATTAGCACAGGGGGCGGGGAAAGAAAAGGGATGGCGGGGGAGGGATGAATAAGCAACGCTCGCTGCGGCGCAGCGTTGCTTTATTCATCCTTCCGTCCTGCTCCTTACGGCACTTCGATGGTCAACTCGCGAGCGAAAACGAAGTTGGGGCGTTTGCGGCCTTTCATGTACTTGGCGGCGGTTTGCGACAGCGAGGTGACGAGGATCGGGAGCGCGATGGTGGCGTCGCAGTTGACGTAGGCCGAGGTCGCGCCGCGCGCGAGTTTGCCGTAGATAAGCGACTCGTCGCCGACCGTGCCCGCCGAGCGTCCGCCGGGGTGCGGCGCGTCCGTGGCAATCTGAATCGCGTATTTGTGGCCGCGCGCGGGCGTCTTGACGATGTTGGTCGCCACCTCCATCTGGTGCAGGAAACTGCGCGATGTCCCGCCGCCCAGATTGATCACGCCGGAGACGCGCGCGCGCGCCGCCACCTGCGTCAGATCGAGCACGTCCTGAATGAGATCGAACTGGAAGTTGTTCTTCTTCTCGAAGCGCGAGTTGGCGATGCCGATGCTGATCGAAGAGTCGGCGATGGTAGGGCAAAAGACGGGGACGCGCGCCTTGTAGGCCGAAGTGAGCACGCCGTCGTCGGTCGCGATCTCGGCCAGTTCGCGCCCGAGCAGATGCAAAAACTCGCGCGTCGAGTAGGGGCGCGTCTGGTCGAGCTGGTTGGTGAAGCCGCCGACCCATTCCTCTGCCTCGCGGTACTCCTCTTCGCTGGCGATCACGTCGAGCATCCGGCTGATCTGCGACGCTTCGAGTTCGGCGTCGGTCATCTGCGGGTGCGACTGGAAATGCTGGCGTCCGAGCGTCTCGTGCAGGTCGTGAAAGAGCAGGTTGCCGGAGCACACGAGCACGTCAACGAAGCGGTTCTTGATGACGTAGGCCAGCAGCCTGCGCATCCCCGCCGGGATGAGCGCGCCGGAGGCGGCGACGAAGATCGTCGTGTTGTCGCCGAGCATGTCGAGCCAGATGCGGTGCGCCTCGGCCAACTGGCGCGCGCCGAAGCCCGTGCCCTCCATCTTCTCCAACAGCCCGGCCACCGAGCGGTCGCGATCAACCTGCACCGGGCGCGTCGGAACGGTCAGATATTTCGAGGGTCTCGGTTTGCGTTGAGTTACCATATTTTTTCAAGCGACGGGTCAAGGTCTCAAGTTTCAAGTCTCAAGTTCCAAGTCCGAAAGCAAGATTGGGACTTGAGACTTGAAACTTGAGACTTCGATGCAATCACTTCCTCTCTTTCCCGTTGACTGCGAGATAGGTGTAGGCGTCGGCACGGGATTCGTAGAACTCGACGAGTTCTGCGCCCTCGGCCTCGGTCAGTTCGCCCTGTTTGATGCGCTGCCTGACTTGGCGGCGAAAGCCGTCGTGCAGTTGCCCCGGCTCGTAGCGCGCGCCTGCGACCGCTTCGCCGACGGTCATGCCGCGCAGGACTTTCTTGATCAGGTAGCCGTCTTCGTCGATGTGGATGTGCGCCTCGTTCGGCGTGCCGAAGAGGTTGTGATTGTTGCCCATCACTTCCTGATACGCGCCGACGAGCAGGAACGCCAGATAGTACGGCTCGCCCGGGATGAGCGGGTGCAGTTCGAGCACCTGCTTCACGTCGTGCAGATCAACGAACTTGTCCACCACGCCGTCCGAGTCGCAGGTGATGTCGCAGAGCGTGGCGTAGGCGGTCGGCGGTTTGTTGAGACGGTGGATCGGGACGATAGGGAACAACTGGTCGAGCGCCCAGTGGTCGGGCGCGGAACGGAAGACGGAGAAGTTCGTCAGGTACTTGGCGCGCGACAGCCGCCGCAGTTCGTCGAATTCTTCCGACACGTATTCGGCCTGCTGCGCGTACTTGTCGGCGCGCTCGCACACGTCCCAGAAGAGCACTTCGCCCTTCGCGCGGTCTTCCAGAGAGATCAGGCCGAGGTTGAAGAGCGTGAACATCGTGTCGCGGTGTTCAAGCGCGTCGTGGTAATACTCGCGATAATTCTTGATGCTGATGCTCTGGCGCAGGTCGCCGAGTTCGGTGACGACCTGCGGGTCGTCGGCGTCGATCTCGATGGGCGTGATGTCTTCGACGACCGTCTCGATCTCTTCCTGCACGTTGGTGACGAGGATGGCGTGATAGGCGGAGAGGTAGCGACCGGATTCCTGAATGACGGTCGGGTGCGGCACGTTCTCGTCGTCGCAGACCTGCTTGATCGTGTAGATCACGTCGTTGGCGAATTCCTGCGCGTTGTAGTTGGCGGACGAATCGAAGGCGGTCTTCGAGCCGTCGTAGTCAACGGCCATCCCGCCGCCGACATCGAGCAACTCGATGGGAATCTTCATCTGGTAAATCTTGGCATAGACGCGCGCCGCCTCTTTCATCGCGTTCTTGATGCGCTTGATGTCCGTGAGTTGCGAACCGATGTGGAAGTGGAGCAGGCGCAGCATCTCGATGCGTCCCGCCTCCTGCAAGCGGCGGATAACTTCGAGCAGTTCGGTCGTCGTCAACCCGAACTTCGCCGCCTCGCCGCCCGACTTCTCCCAACGGCCAGACCCCTTCGAGTAGAGCTTAACGCGCAGCCCGACGAGCGGCAGGTCGCCTTCGTGTCCCTCCTCGAAGCGTTCGGCGAAGCGCAGGATGTGGTCGAGTTCGCTCATCTTCTCGATGACGATCACGACGCGTTTGCCCGCGCGCGCGCCGACAAAGGCGAGTTCGATAAACTCCTCGTCCTTGAAGCCGTTCAGGACGAGCAGGCTGTCGGACGCCTGTTCGAGCGCGATGGCGGCGTAGAGTTCAGCTTTCGACCCGGCTTCCAAACCGAAGTCGTAGCGCGTGCCCTCGCGCAAATACTCCTCGACCACCGCCCGCTGCTGGTTGACCTTCATCGGGTAGACGCACATGTGCGCGCCCTGATAATCGAACTCGCGGATCGCGGAGCGGAAGGCGCGTTGAAGCTTGCGCACCTGCGCGGTGACGAGTTGGGGGAAGCGCAGGAGGACGGGCGTGGAGATGCCGCGTCGTTCGAGGTCGTCAATAATCTCTTTGAGGTCGGCGGAGGTTTTGGTGTCCGTGTCCGAGGGGTGGACGATGAGATTTCCTTTGCGGTTGATGCCGAAGTAGCCGGCTCCCCAATTTTCGATGCCGTAGGTTTCGAGTGTCTGTTCAATAGCCGTGGTCAACTTCCGGTCTCCTGCCTCCCTTGGGTTCGTGTTGGGGCATCAAATGCGTGCCTGTCCTGCGCACGCGTTGTCTCAGTGGGAACATGCATGGTTGGAAAACTTAAGGTCGCAGAGTAACAGAAAAACCGAAGCCGGACAATAACTATTTTTGGCGAAAACCGGCGGCGCGCGCGCTTAAACAGTCGCCCCAGAAAGGTTTAGGAGACCGCCCGGCGCGCTGTTGAAAAGTGTGTCACAAAGTTTCTCGCGTGAAACCTTGACAGGCTTCGCACCGGCTCTATAATGCGGACTTTTTTAGCGTCGCACGCAGTAGCTCGAATGACGCCCGCGTTGAAGCATTTGCCAAATTTCTCAACAGCCGCCCGAACATCCCGCAGCAGCATGGCGGCCTGTCACCCCCACACTCCCTATCCAATTCAGGAGACAACATGGACGCAAAAACGGCCTTGAAGTATGCCGAGGAACAAGGAGCGAAATTTCTCTCGCTCAGATTCACAGACCTCGTCGGCGCATGGCACCATTTAACCTATCCGATTCACCAACTCGACGAAGGCTCGTTCGAGGACGGCTTTGGCTTCGACGCGTCGAGTTTGCGCGGTTGGGCTTCGATCCACGAGTCGGACATGCTGCTTGTGCCCGATGCGACGCGGATGTGGACAGACCCCTTCGCAGAGGAGCCGACGCTCTGTCTCATCGCCAACGCCGTTGACCCGATCACGAAAGAAGGCTACGGGTTAGACCCGCGCTCCGTCGCCCAGCGCGCCGAAAGCTACCTGCGCTTCACTGGACTGGCCGACACCGTCTATTTCGGCCCCGAGGCCGAGTTCTTCGTCTTCGACGGCGTGCGCTTCAACAACGACCAGTTCTCCGCCGGTTACACCATCGAATCCGACGAAGGCCACTGGGCTTCGGGACGCGCATCCGACGAGGCCAACGGCCCCAATCAGGGCTATCGCATCCGCCCCAAAGAGGGCTACGTGCCCGTCCCGCCGACGGACACCCTGAGCGATTTGCGCTCCGAGATCAGCCTCATTCTCGAACGCTGCGGCATCACGGTTGAATGTCATCATCATGAGGTTGCCACCGCCGGGCAGTGCGAGATAGATTTCCGCTATGCGACGATGCTCGGCACGGCGGACAACCTCCAGATATTCAAGTACGTCGTGCGCAATACGGCCTACCAGTACGGCAAGACCGCGACCTTCATGCCGAAGCCGCTCTACGGCGACAATGGTTCGGGCATGCACTGTCATCAATCGCTCTGGAAAGGCGAGCGTCCGCTGTTTGCGGGCGACGGCTACGCCGGTCTCTCCGAGATGGCGCGCTTCTACATCGGCGGCCTTTTGAAACACGCCGCCGCCGTCGTCGCTTTCGCCGCGCCGACCACCAACAGCTACAAGCGACTCGTCCCCGGCTTTGAAGCTCCGGTCAACCTCGCCTACTCGGCGCGCAATCGCTCGGCGGCCATCCGCATCCCGATGTTCTCGACCAACCCGAAGTTGAAGCGTCTGGAATTTCGTCCGCCCGATCCGTCCTGCAACCCTTACTTGGCCTTCTCCGCGATGCTTTTGGCCGGTCTCGACGGCATCCAGAACCGCATTGACCCGGGCGAGCCGCTCGACAAAGACATCTACGATCTCTCGCCCGAACAACTCAAGGACGTGCCCTCTCTGCCCGGCTCGCTCGACGAATCTCTCAACGCGCTCGAAGCCGACCACGACTTCCTGCTCAAAGGCGACGTGTTCACGCCGCAGTTGATCGACCGCTGGATTGGCTACAAACGCGAGGACGAGATCGCGCGCCTGCGCATGCGCCCGCACCCGCTCGAATTCTCCATGTACTACGACATCTGAAAAGAAGGATGCACGCGCAGCGATGAACGCGGAGAGACGAATGAGAACAGGTTATTTCTCATTCGTCTCTCCGCGTTCATCCTTTTAGGGCGACATCTGATATTGTGCCGGTATAAGTATTCCACGAACGCCACGACGGCAGCTTGAAGGAGAAGTCGAATGAGCGAAGAAGAAGTAGAAATTAAACCGGTGGTATCGACTAGCTTGGCGCGGCGCATCGGCATGTATGCCACGCTCGCGCTCCTCGCCTTCCTCGTCGGCTTCGTGCCGATGTGGCTCAAGGCGCGCCAGAGCGGCAACACTCTCGCGGCGACGGAGCGCACGCTGAGCGTCACA
>DASPJG010000728.1:0-9491 GCA_035628755.1 Pyrinomonadaceae bacterium | reverse complement strand
CGCCTACTCGTTCCCGCCGATGGTCGAGATGATCTGCGCGTCCTTGGGCGAGATGCGCTGCTCCTCGCGCGCGGCGCGGCGCAGGTAGTCGGCCGAGAGGGCGCGCAACTCCGCGCCGGCGGCCTCGTCGCGGTAGATGCGGACGAGCGTGGTCTTGGCCGTCTCGTTGTTGATCCGGTAGAGACTTGTGAGGCAGAGCCTGCGTGTCTCTTCGTCCTTCGTGTGGGCGAAGATGCGCCCGACCGCCGCCGCGGTTTTGCCGTCGGCGCGCTCGCCGTGTTCGTTGAGGAACGCGAGCGAGCGGCGCACGTTTTCGATGTCCCACTGCACTTCGACAACCGCGCTCGAACGAGCGACTTCGCGCAGGAATTGACGATGATGCGCAAGGCGGCGCGCGATGTCGAGCGGGGCGAACTGTTCGACGGGCTTGGCCTCTTCGCGGTGGCGATAGAGGCCGAACGTGGCGACGTTGGCGATGCGCAGGAGAACCTGTTCGGTGCGCGAATGGACGAGCGGCGTGAGTTCGGCGCGGCGGTCGCGGTCGAGTTTGTCGGGGAGCCCGCCGGAGGGGCGGCGCGCGTGTTCGAGCAGCGCGGCGTATTGTTCGCGGGCGAGATGAGCCTCGGCCTGCATGTCGTTTTCGAGAGGGTTTGATGAGACGCATTCGAGTTTCCGCGAAACTTCGTCGCGCAGCGCGGGGTCGAGCGAGGCGTCGAGCGCGAGCAACAGTTTGAGTTGCGAATAGGCGCGCACGCGCGACGGCTGGTTAACGTCCACGCCGCGCCGGTCGGTGACGAAATCGTAGACGGCGCGACCGAGGAAGAAGGGCAGGTCGAGATGCGCGAGACTGGCCGTGGTGCGCGCGACATCCTGCAAGACGCGCTGCGACAACTCGCGCCGCTTCGGGTTCAGGCTGTCGCGGAAGTCAACGAGCAGGATCGGAATCTTCGGATGATCGAGGCCGTAGAGCGCGAGCGGGATCAGTTCGACACGGCGCGCGCCCGGAGCATCGGCGGTCACGCGGCGGTTGTCGGCGTCGAAGTATCGCGTCTCGGTGTAGCCGCGCCAATGCTTGAGGCGTCTGTCGCCGTAGGGGTTCGCAAGGCTGAGGAAACGCTTGTCGTAGGGGCGCGGTCGTTTGGCTTCGAGATCGGCGCGTGCGATCCAGAGAAGCGCGTGCGTCGTGTTGCCGCCGGGCATTTCGAGCGGTTCGAAATAGAGTCCTTCCGTTTCGGCGCGCTGGCGCAGGAGTTCCCAGTTGTGGCCGCGCGTGTCGAGCCACTGAGAATTTTGCTTGTCGTAGACGCGGCCTAGATAGAGGTCGTCAATGAGGCCGCCGAAAGTTTTCTGGGTGAGCATCAGGCGCGCCTGTATCTCTTTCAACTCGTGCGGCGCGAAGACCGATTCCGCGCCCGACTCGGCCTCGTAGAGCGCGAGCACGGCGAGGGCGCGGATGACGTGCGCCTTGCGATAGTCGTCCGCGTTGCGGCGGTAGGCGTGTGTCGTGGCTTTAACGGTCAGGCTGTAGGGGTTGAGCACGAGCGTTTGCAGCGCGTTCCAGAAGAGCCTGTGCCAGACCTCGCGCTTCGTGCCCGCGAGGTCGAGCAGAGGCGGCGGCGCGCCTTTGCCCGCGCGTTTTTTGTTCGCAACGCGCGTGTAGAGGAAGGGGACGGCGGAGGCCGCGCGCTGGCCGATGGTGGGGCGCGTGTAGGTGTGCATCCAGACGTAGCGCAGGCGGTCGTTTTCGGTCGTCGCGTCGCCGAGCGTGTCGCGCAGGATGCTGACGAGCGGAACGTCCGCGTCTTTTGAAACACTGTCGCGCGCGAGGCCGTCGAGACTCCCGAAGACGGTCAGCAGTTCCGCGCCGCCCGCGAGCGGGACGCGTTCGAGACGAAAGCCGGAGGAGAGAGTTTGCGCCGGGGCGGAATTGGCAGGGGCAGGCAAGACGGCATCTTGCGCGACGGCGAGACGACCGACGCCGGACATTTGGAGCAGCAGGAGCGCAATAACAAGAAGGGCTATGCGCCGCGCTCTCCCGTTCGAGTTCACAGAGTTCATGCGTTCGTGCGATACCTGCCGTTGCTCACAAACTCGCTCCTTCTGGAGCAAATTGGCTGCACTGCCCGTTTCGACCTCTGAAAGGCACGCAGCCTCTCGCCTTCATCGAGCGACCCGGAGATGAAGTTCGCACCATCGAACCGCAACCCGTGTGCCGCGAGGGAGAGAAATTGTTCGGACGGCAACTTTATAATTGACGCCGCCGCGACGCCAAATGTTTACAGATACTTCTCCGGCTTGCGCCCCGGTGCGTTCGGATCAGCGGTCTATAGTTTCGGAAACAGCCCGCAGAGCGTTCTCGTCAAGTTGATAAATGCGTGTTGAGGGGACGCCCGCAAGGGAAAGCTCTGCGACGGGGCGGCTCGCTGCTCCCAGCTTAGAGATGAGCGCGTCGTTGCTGAAATAACGCCGCCCGCGCGCGACGATGATGATGTCGCCAATCGTGAGATCACGTAAGGCCGCGCGGTCGGAGAGCGAGAACGAGACGAGATCGGTTCTGCCCGCGCGCGCGGCGTAGTGCGTAAAGAGTTCCGGCGTTTCGCTGGCGACGCGCGCACCGCGGCTTGCGAACGCGGCGATCCGGCGCGCGGTATCGCGCATGCTCGCGTCGTAAAATTCGTCATGCGGGAAATAGCTCCCGGCGCGTTCGCGCCCGCCGCCGAGCGCGTTCGTGTAGAGACGATAATGCGGCGACGCGCCCGCCGACGCGTACACGGAAGAGGCGATGACGAGCACGGCCAAGGCCGCGTGTGCGTACCCGCGCGACGCTGCGCCCGCTGCCGCGACGCCGCGCACAGCCTGCGCGATCCATCCTCCGGCGGCGTTGATGCCGATGGCCGCCACCACCAGCACGACGGGCAGAGCCATCGTAAAATATCGTGTGAATTTACCGCCGAGCAGCGGGAAGGGGAAGAACCAGAAGAAGAGCCAGAAGAAGACGAAATAACGCCCGTCGCCGAGTCGTTTTGCGAACAGGAGCGGGAGGCCGACGAGAAATGCGGCGACGACCGCGAGCGGCAGTTTGAAGGCCATGAACGCGTAGTAGAAATACCACGGCGAGCCTTTGAGCCAGAGCGTCATCTGGTTGCGATAAAGCTGCCCCATGAACTCGTAGGCGTCGTGGCCGATGCGCCGCTCGCCCGCGAAGATGCGCATCTCGTGCCATGTGCCGGGCAGCAGGATCGTCGGGTTGCAGACGAGGAAGGCCGCGCCCATGACGGCGAAAAAAATGAGCCACTTGCGTTTGCCCATGCGCCAGCGCGTCGCGGGAATGCCCTGAAAGATGTAGTAGTAAGCCCCGCTGATGCCGATCAGGTGCGGCATGTATTTCGAGGCGAGCATCGCGCCGAAACTGGCGGCGGTCGCCCAGTAGTATCGCTCCGGCCTCGGATCGCCCGCTTCGGCGGCGCGCTGCCCGCGCAGCCAGAAGACGTTCGCCAGCAGGAAGAAGAAGAGCAGGAAAGAGTCTTCTTTGGCGATGCGATTGAAACTGATGCCTGTCGGGTCGAACGCCCATAATGCCGCCGCGATCAAGGCCGTCGTCGAGCCGAACAACTCGGAGACCACGAGATAAAGCAGGAGCGACGTGAACGCACCGAACAGCGCGGCGGGCAGCCGCAAGGCCGTCTCCTCGGAGACGCGAAGCTGCGGGCGGCTCGCGGTTGCGCCCCACGCGTTCCAACGCTCGGAGGCGGCGACGCTCGCCGTCATCAACGCTTTCATCAGAAACGGGTGCTCGCCGTTGGTCGAAGTCAAACCGCGCGTGCGGTAGTCGTAAACGGTGCGGAGTTTGTTCAACTCGTCTTCGCTCAAGCCCTCCGCGCCGAGGCCGCTCGCGCGAAAGCCGAAGCCCGCCGCCACGACGAAGACGAGCGCGGCGACGATGAAGGCGCGGCTCCGCACACGCACGCTCTGTCCGGTGAACAGTTCGGGCTGGATGCTCGCCGTGACGGCAGTTGCGGCAGTTGCTGACAAAAGTTTCGTCAAACCCCAATCGGAAAATTGTTCGGTCGCGGTCGCGCTTCGCGCAAAAGGCGAAAGATTACTGCGCCTTTCGGCGGCCTGTCAAAAACCGGCGCGCCCAGTTTAAGACTGACGCTCGCGACCGCCCCGCCAGTTATGACACTTTACGGATTGTCACTAAGCGCGCGCCTCGCCTTCCCTTCGTAAGCGACGGTTGACAGGTTGAAGAACTCAGCGCGGCTGGTTCTGCGGCGCATTCGGCGGGCGCGCATCTTTAACGGCGGCGTCGCCCGACGTCGCCGCCGTCGTGGTAGGCTGCTCGGCGGGCGGCGGGGCGGGTTTCCAACCGGCTCGTTCCAGAAGCGGTAAGACGAAGCGCACGGGCACGGCGAAATTCGCGTCCTGCAATCCTTCAAAGATGCCGAAGTTGATGCCGATGACGCGCCCCGACTGGCCGAAGAGAGGCGCGCCCGACCCGCCCTCGGCGGTGCGCGCGTCGTAGATGATGCGTCGTGTCTGCGAGTCTGTGATGTGCCCCTGCGTCGTCAGCGGTTTGATCAGATTGCGTTCGGCGAGATGGCCGACGAGCACGTCGAGCGACGAACCGAAACGCTGCTTGATACCGTTGGCCTCGTCGTCGGGCAGCGAGACGAGGATGCGGTCAGGCCCCGACGGGTAGCCCATCATCACGACCGCTTTGCCCACGCCGCCCGCATCGGAATTGTCGTCAATCGGAAGGGCGGGGATGTCGTTCGGGCGCGCGCCCGTCTCGAAATAAAGGACGGCCAGATCGTCGCGCGTGGAAGCCTGTTTGAACTTGAGCGGGAACGCCTGCTTGTGGCCGGGGAAGTAGGCGAGCAGCCTCGTCAGACGAGGCTTGCCGCTGACGGTGCTGCTCAAGACCATCGAACGCTCGTCGGCGACCCACGGCTCGACGCCGACGTGACGGTTCGTTACGACGTAGCCGCCGCCGACGTGGAAGCCCGTGCCGACGTAAGGGAATTCGGCGACCGCGCCCGTGCCGTCCGGCGTGAGCATCTCGCTCTGCCCGCCCTCCGCGCCTTCCGCGCCCTCCGCGCCGTCGCCTTCCGCGTCGGCGGTTTGTTGACGCTGCGGGTAGCGGAGTGGCCGACCCGTTCCCGCCTCGACGAAAATGTACATGCCCGAGATGAGGCAGACGCCGTTGCCGTAATCGGTGCGGATTTTGGGCGCGAGCGAGAGGCTGTTGATGATGTCTTTGTTGGAGCGGTTGACTTCCTCGAACTGATTCTGCGACTCGCCGACCTTCTGGTTGAGGCGCGCGATCTGCGCGTTCTGTTCCTCGATGTGTCGCCGGCTCTGCTTGAGTTCTTTGAAGCCTGCGAAGCCGAAATAGAGTATGCCGCCGACGAGCGCAACGACGATGACGAGCGCGATGATCTTCGTGCTCAGGTTGATCTCGCGGATGAGTTCGCGCGTGAACTCGCGCAGGAAGACTTTGGCGTCGTCGCGCCGCGCGGTGGCCGCCGATTCGATGGCCGCGTTTTCGATGAAGGGCGCGACATGCACGTCCGAGCGGCGGCGGGCGACGAGCGCGGGCGGCGACTCGACCGGGAAAAACTGGAGCACGAAATCCGTGTCGGGGATGTGCACCTTGTCGCCGTCGGCGATGGCGGCGGCGGGCGCGAGCGGCTTGCCGTTGTGCGTGAGGCGGAGCGAGCGGTCGAAATCGCCGACGCGGTAATGGCCGTTCGTGCGTTGGAGTTCGAGCAGGAAGCCGTCGGCGTGCGGGATCGCGCCGGGTTGGAAGCGCAACTCGCAATCCGCGTCCGAGCCGATGCGGATGCGCTCGTGCATCAGCACTTCCGTATGCCGCTCTTCCCCGATCTCTACGTGTACAACCAGACCACTCGCCATACGTCTAAAACTTGCCGCTTACCCGCCGCCCTCAATTGAAGAGGCGACCGCGACGCGACCGCCTCATAGAAAACTGCTGCGGTCATTCTGCCCGCAGTCGCCAACGTCGTTCATTTTATACTAAGATTAACCATACGGGCAAAAATTAGCCATTATTTGACGCGTCGCGGTGAATTAAAAGACGTGTGATGCCCGGATATTTTAAGTCTAATTCGCGGGCTGGCCGCAGTAACGTGCGAGCAGCGCGGTTTCTGAATCGAGCTACTTATGGATGAAATCTCTTTTATCGAAGACAAAGATCAAGTGTGCGCGCTCGCGCCGGTCGCCTACGCGCCGATTCGTCATCACGTTCTGGTGTGTGCGGGAAAGTCCTGCATGAAGGTCGGGAGCGAGGAAGTGAAAGAGGCGTTCGAGCGCGAGTTGAAGGCGCGCGAGCTTCTCTTCGGCAAGGCCAAAAAAGGCAAGAACCCGCAGGGCAGCATCGTCCTGACGGAGTGCGCTTCGGTCGGGTTTTGCGCCGTGGGCGCGGCGGTGATGGTTTACCCGGACGGCATCTGGTACGCGCAGGTGCGTGCGTCGGACGTGGCGGAGATCGTCGAGGAGCACCTCGTCGGCGGGCGCGTCGTCGAACGCCTCGCGCTGCTGAAACTGCCCGCCGCTAAAGCCGAAGCGGCCTGAATCAGAGTTTAAAACCACCTGATACGGCTACATTGACGACAAGCATTAAGGCTCGCCTCTAGCGGTGAGATGCTGGCGGCGGTAATTGACAGAAAATGGCGGGTAGATACCGCCAGCGGTCTAATTATAGTTCGGCTGCTTCGCCTAAAGAAAGTCATTGATTGAAGCATATGGCTTACGCATTTATTGCTTCACCTAGCGATTTGGCAGCTCTGGCGTCACATCTTCGGAACACCTTGAAAGGTGAAGCTATGATCTGTTCCTCGTCTGCGGAGCTTCCGTTGTTGGCTCAGGCCGAATCTGTCTATTTTGTTGTTTCGCAGGTATCCATGTGCTCCACCTCGTTTCAACAATTGATTCTGGATGCGCTCCCTTTAGTTGATGAGTCCCGCCGTAAGTTGTTGCGGCTGGATGATGTAAAAATCCCCACCGGCTTCGGTATATTGCAATCTATACCTGTGAGTAGTTTATGATTTGCCGAGTAGTGGAATCGAATCCGCAGCCGAACAACTCATTGCAGCCGACCGGAAATAGCACAGCTCTCATCGTGAACTTGCCGTTGGCGAAGTTGTCTCCCGGTAGAAAAGATTTAGGCACAGCCACAGTAGAGAATTTGAGGGCTTTAAGTTTCGATTGATTTCACCCGGTCTGGCTCCGGGTGAAGTGATAAATCAGTGACCCCACTGTTGCCTAAAAACGGCATGCACCCGACCGTGAATATCGCGGCATTCATTCGCAAGCCTTGAAGGATTGATGCGTTGAATGCGCGGCGGCTGATGGCGGGCGTGAGGCCGCGCGGCTTCCGGCAAAACTAAATCACGCCGCGACTCGTAAACAAATTCGACCCTGCGGAAGGTTGAAAGCCGAGCGCGCCCCTATACGACGGTGCAACAGCAGGCGCGCGACCCCGCATCCAAAGGCGCGGACTCGCGGCTGCCGCCGTCCGGCCTACACTTAATTCTGGAGCCAACAACTTTATGCTTCGATTTTCACGGAGAGCACTGCAAGTATCCATCATCGCGCTGGCCGCGCTCGTCTTCGCGCCGCCGCCCGCGTGGGCGCAAACCAAAATGCCGCGCCTCGAATATCGTGAGCGCACGCTGGCGAACGGCCTCAGAGTTTTGAGCGCGGTGGACAAGTCAAGCCCGACCGTGGCGATTCAGGTCTGGTACAAGGTCGGCTCGAAGGACGACCCGGAAGGCCGCAGCGGCTTCGCCCATCTCTTCGAGCACATCATGTTCAAAAGCACGAAGAACATGAAATCCGAAATGATGGATCGCTTGACCGAAGACGTGGGCGGCATGAACAACGCCTTCACGGCTGACGACGTGACGGTCTATTTTGAAGTCGTGCCCTCTAATTATCTGGAGACGCTGCTCTGGGCGGAGGCCGAGCGGCTGGCCTCGCTCACCGTTGACGACGCGAACTACAAGAGCGAGCGCGACGTGGTGAAAGAGGAGTTTCGCGAGCGCGTTCTCGCGCCGCCCTACGGGCGGCTCTTCTACCTGCTCGAACAGAAATCCTTCTCCAAGCACCCGTATCGCCGCCCCGGCATTGGCAGCATCGAAGACCTCGACGCCGCCTCGACCGAAGACGTGCGCGCCTTTCACTCGACCTTTTACCGCCCCGACAATGCAACGCTCGTTATCGTCGGCGACTTCGACCAGAAACAACTCGATGCTTGGGTTGATAAGTATTTCGCGGGCATCCCGAAGCCGAACAAGCCGCTCCCGCGCGTGACGGTCAAAGAGCCGGAGCGCACGGGCGAGATGCGCGTCGTCGAGTTCGGCCAGAACGTGCCGCTGCCCGCCGTGGCCTTCACGTTCCTCGCGCCGCCGAAGGCGAGCGCGGATTCGGACGCGCTGCGCATCGCCGAATCAATTTTGTCGTCGGGCGAATCGTCGCGCCTCTATCGTTCGCTCGTCTACGAGCAACAGGTGGCGCAGAGCGTCAACGCCGGGGCGGACTTGCGCGAAGACTTGGGGCTATTCAGTTTCCTCGGCATCCTCGCGAGCGGCAAGAAACCCGACGACCTGGAGCGCGCCATGCTGGCCGAGATCAAAAAAATGCAGGACGCGCCCGTCTCCGCCGCCGAACTTGAGAAGGCCAAGAACCAGATCATCACCAATCAACTGCGCGAGCGCGAAACCAACAACGGCAAGGCGCTCGCCCTCGGCGACGCGGCTGTCCTGCTCGGCGACCCGAACCGCGCCAACACGGACATCGAACGCCTCTCCAAAGTGTCTGCGGCGGACGTGCAGCGCGTGATGAAAAAGTATCTGACGGACACGAACCGGCTCGTCATTTATTACCTGCCCGAATCGCTGCGCCCGGCCAAACCCGCGGCGGAGAAGACCGGGCACAACGCCGGGCAGCGCGACGCGCGCCAGCAGGCCGGGGGAGGGAAATAGAATGAGCATCGTCAAAGCATTTTCGCGTCGCACTTTAAAATCACTCGCGGCGGCTGCGCTCGTCGCCGCCGCGTTCGCTCTCCCGGCCACGGCGCAAGAGCCTGCGGCACAGGCCACGCCGCCGCCGCCCGCGCCGCCGCGCAGCGTCGCCGTTCCGAAACCCGTCGAGCGAACTTTGCCGAACGGCCTGCGCGTCGTTGTCGTCGAGCGCAGCAACATGCCGCTCGTCTCCGCCTCGTTGCTGATCAAGAACGGCGGCGAAGTTGACCCGCCGCAACTGGCCGGACTCGCCGACATGACCGCCTCGCTCCTGACGAAGGGCACGCAGACGCGCACCGCCCCGCAGATCGCCGAAGCCATCGAAGCCCTCGGCGGCTCGATTGAATCGGGCGCGCGCTGGGACGCTTCGACGGCGAACGTCGGCGTCATGTCTTCGCGCATCAATAACGCAATGGAGATTCTGGCCGATGTCGTGCGCCGCCCGAC